>CAYMXF010000134.1:0-8590 GCA_964393935.1 uncultured Planctomycetaceae bacterium | reverse complement strand
CTGACCTACCGAACTCGGCGATCGGCCCCGGAACTCCCCCGCCGGCCCGGCGGACATGGATGTGCCTCGCCGGCCTGCTGGTCAGCCTCGCGGGCCCGGTCGCTTATGGCGCCTTCATGGGAAACGCGTTCTTGCGCGCCACCGGCGCAGCCGGATTCGCATTGTTGATCGCCGGCACGCTCATCGGTTGGATGGCGCTGCGCCTGGATCGTCGGCGCTGGCTCCGCGTCGTGGCGGTTTTCAACGTCCTCTTACTCGTCCTCTACACGTTCGGCCTTTTCTGGATGGCCGCCCTGCCTGCTTCGCCGGGCTTCGCCGCGCTGGCTTCACCTCCGGATTTCACCTTGCACGACGAAGCGGGCCGCACCGTCAAACTCAGCGAAGCGTACGCCGCCGGACCGGTGCTGCTGGTCTTCTACCGTGGCTTCTGGTGAAACATGTGTGTGGCGGAGCTCGTGGGGCTCCGAGACGCGGCGGACGAAATGACCCGGCATGGCGGGCGGCTCATCGCGGTCTCCGTCGATCGCCCGGAGGATTCGGCGCGGGTCGTTCAGCAACAACGCCTGCCCTTCCATATTCTCGCGGACGTCGACCGCGAGGTGATCAAGTCGTACGTCCTCGTCCATCACGGCGGCAGCCCGAAGAACGAAGACATCGCCATCCCCGCCCATGTATTGATCGAAAAAGGCGGCCGTATCGCCTGGCGTCATGTCGCTCGCCGCATCCAAGACCGCCCCTATCCTTCGACGCTACTGGCTGAGATTCAAAAATTGCATTAAGAGTGATCCCCTCTCCCTTTCCAAGGGAGAGGGCTAGGGTGAGGGTTTCAGGACGCACTCTACCCCATTTCCCCTTTCGCATTCGGCAATGTCGCGATTATCAACCACGGTGCAAGAAATGGGTGCCTGTCCCATTCAGCCCTATTCTGAGGCCGTTGCCGCTACGCCCCCACCGTCACGCTGGCCGTCTCGCTCCACGGGCCTTTCTCGCCCGTCGGATTCACCCAGCGCAGCAGGTAGTGGGCGTTCTTGCCGCCATCAGCCCCGGCGAAGTCGAGGGTGTAGGGCGTGCGGGTGTCCAGGGCGACGAAGTTGAAGGCAGTGGGATCGGTCGGCGTGGGCTGGCCGATGGCCAAAATGTTGACCCAGATTTCCGCGCCCAGCACGCCCGCCGGTTTGGCCTTGCGCGTCGGGGTGGCTTCATCGGTGAAGTTGATGGTGTGCTGCAAGCGCTGGCCGCACTCGACGCTGACCACCGGCCGCGTGGTGGGTGGGCCGATCGGCGTGCTCCCCGGATCGGGCACCGTGATCCCCAGCGAGGCCCGCTCGGCATCGCTGACCGATGCGCTGGCCTGCAAGCGCTTCACCAGCGCCCGCAGCACGGTGACGTAGGCGACGCGCGAGCCGCTCTTGGCAGCGCTGGCGCTTTGGGCGGCGGCCTGGGCGGTGACGTGGGCGGGAAAGGCCGAGGCCCAGGTGGTCTGTGCGGCGGTGATGGGGGTCATGTCACCGGCGACGAGTCCCAGCCCGGCGAGGTTGGCGTTGGCGTAGGTGACGAAGTTGCTCTGCCAGGCATTGAACTCGGCATCGGGTGCGGGAATGTAATCGGCCATTTGAGACTCCTTTTTAATGCCGTTGTGTTCTGGGGTACGGCGACTCAGCCCATGAGTATACCGATGCAGGCTGGGAAGGGGTAGGTCGTCTGCCTTTGCCAGAGAGGGCTGCCGCCCTCTCCGGCACCTCTCCCGCCCAGAGCACAACCCACCGGGCACCGGGCATCACCCCGGCTGCCAGGGGTAGCGGGCGCGTCCCGCCCGCATCGTCGCTGCATCACGCAGCACGCGCGCCGCACGCCAAATGTGCTGTTACTCATCGGCTCTCGACGAATCGGCAACGCGGCAGCATCTTTCCCCAGAGTGATTGGCGACTCGTTCATTCTACCGAAGCGGTTCGGCGAGGCAGTACGCGCCTGTAGGCAGGCGATCGGCATTTCGCAGGAAGAGCTGGCCGCACGTTGCGGGCTTCATCGCACCTACCTTGCCGGCGTCGAGCGAGGCACTCGCAACCCCTCGTTGCGCAGCATAGCAAAGATCGCAGAAGGACTTCGAATACCGGTGAGCGCCCTCTTTAAGCGTATGGAGTCCACGCGTCCAAGACGCGGCAGTGGCGGTTCAGAAGGCAAGGCGTAGGGCTCACGAATTAATACGCCGTCGCACGGCCAGACGGAGCACGCGGTAGCACCGCGGCCGTGACCAAACGGGACCACGGGTGACGCGAGCGCTGCGAATGGAGATCAAGCGGATCATCGACGACGCGAGCGAGGCGCTCCTCAAGAAGGTCGGCTTCGGCTTCGAGCAACTTCAAATCTCAAAGCCCACGACGCAGTTCGAGGCCATCAATCTTCTGAAGATCACGTCCAAGCTGTCGCCGTTCATTGGAAATCTCTTCGAGATTGAGGCAGTCGAGACGATGACGAAGGTGAAGTCGTTCAAGGGCCGAGGCACTTGGGTCCGGCAGGACCCAGGCTTTCCCGACGTGCTCTTTAAGACGGGTGAACCGGTAGAAGGCGGCATCGAGGTAAAGGCGTGGTATCCATTCGCGACGGAGATAACTGGCAGGTTCAAAGACTCTCAGAACCGCTTCGCTCACGATCAGACCTACGTGCTCTTGTTTGCGTGGGTGCCCGAACATATGCTCTACGGGAGACTGAGAATTCTTGACCTCTGCATCGTGTCGGCGCGATCGGTTGCTGCAGCGCGAGACGAGCACTACCACAAACCGCCCGACTACGTCGTTATCGAGCCGCTCGACACGTCGAAACGCACTCGCAACCTCCGGCAGACCAACACGTCGGGCTATAAGTTTCAAGGCACGCCTCGAGAGATGGAACAAGCCCGGAAGATGATGCTGAAGTGGGGGAAGAACGGCGAGAAGTACCGACCGACCCCCGAGTATCAGGAAGCTGTACGCGAGTTGCAGAAGAGCTTCAAGTATCGCCTCGACACGAATTACGCAAAGATGGATCGGGTTTTTCATGAGGGCTTGGAGAGCTTTAAGACGCGCGTGATGGCGACGACGCTTGAGGGTTGTACGATCGCCGAATGGAGCAAGCTCTTTCGTACGGGAAAGACCGCGTTGGCTAACGAGCTTACGAACCGTTTTCAAATAGCGAGCAGTCCGTCGGAGCCGCCGCTTTCCGCCGCCCCCGAGCTGTCTGCATCATCGTCGGAACCCGAATCGGATGATGAGTGAACCGCGAGACGCCGTATTGGAAGTAGGTTGAGTCAAGCTCGCAGCCGTAAGCCCGGCGTTTGCTCTCCCGTGCCGCAAGGCAGCCAGTGAACAGCCCTCCAAAGGGTTCCCAGACGATATCACCCGGCTCACTTGACGCGTCAATGATCGTTCGCATCAGGTCAAACGGCTTCTGATTGAGATGCACCGCCTTGCCGGTGGGTACTTTCAATCTTTCCGTTCCGTTGACCGGCGGGCGGTCCCAGACGTTGGTGAAGCCGTGCGGGCATGAGAACTTTGATCGCATCCTCGTCCAGTCGCTGGCGGTCGCGGGCGATTTTCCGTCGAACGAGAAATACGGCCGTCCGCCTGCCTTGCCGTGCTCGTTTGCGTAGCGCTGGAGCTTCTCGAAGGCTTCCGGTGGCGGGATGTACCAGAGGTGTCCCTGGTCGAGATACTTGCGGACAGCGGCGTCACGCACGCCGCACGCCTCATTTGCAGTGCGCATGGGAAGTCCGGTCCGCTTCCACTCTCGAAACAGCCACTTTTTCAGCGGCAGCCCATCAAGCTGAGCCTCAAAGACATATTGAACGCAGACTTCGGAAACGACGGGAAAGCGACGGATTCTCTTCGTGTTGATGTTGCCCGCCACATGTGCCATCGTCTTGTTCCAAATGTTGCAGTTTTGGTAGCGCCACCCGTGCTTCTCCAGCACTCCGTGCACGGCAGCCCATCCAATCTCGGAGTTCCAGAACCAAAGCGTCGTCTGAGGGCTCGCCCGTCTCGACCACGCCGCTACGTGGGGTTCATACCAATCTGGCACACCGATGTGGTCGGAGGTATCACCCTCAAATCCGAGGACGCCGTAGGCACCATCGGAGACGATAACCGTTGGGTTCGGCCATGCCGCGTAATGTTGGAGTGAGTCGCCATGAAACAGGTGGGTCAGTTCATCAGACCACTCGCTGAACTGCGGTGCATCCGTGAGCACAACCGATTTGCCCCGACCGACCGTGCTCGTGTATTCGCGCCGACGTTCGGGCTCCTGGTGCTTCATTCCGGACGTTTCAGCGATCATCATGCTAGCTACGCTCCAATCGTCGCGCTGGCCGTTTCGCTCCAGGGGCCGGGTTCTCCCCGGCGGCTGAGCCATCGTACCATGTAGTGGGCCGTCTTGCCCGCATCCGCCCCACCATACTCGGCGATTGCCGGGGAGCGGGTACTGAGCATCAGGAAACTCAGGTCGGCCGGACCCGTCGGCGGCGCTTCGCCCAGCGTGGTCAATTTCACCCAAAGCTCGGCCCCGATGACCCCTTTGGGCTTGGTCCGTCGCGTGGGTGTCCGCTCATCGGCGAAGGCGATGCGGTGCGAAAGGCGCTTGGAGAAATCGACCTTCACCAAGGGGCGCGAGGTCGGCGCGGCCATTGGCGTCCGCGTGCGGTCGGGGATGGTGATGCCCAATTGCCCGCGCTGGGCATCGGTGGTGGCGGCGAAGGTCTGGATGCGGCGGACGGCGGGGCGCAGGAGGGCCTCGAACGCCCGCCGGGAGCGGGCCTTTTCCTGATAGGCGGCCGAGGCGGCGGCCCGGGCCTGCACCTGGGCGGCATAGCCGATCCGAAACCGGAACCACGCCGAGTTCAGCCCGGTCGCCTCGCCGGCGGAGAGGCCCAGCGCGGCGAAATTGACCTGCACATAGTCATTGAACCGGTCGCCCCAGGCGGTGAAGTCGGCATCGCCCTGCGGGAAAAAGTGTTCGGCGGGGGCATCCGGCATGGGCTTTCCCTTCCGGCCGCCCATGGGCGATTGCCGCTGGGGGCCTCAAAAAGGCGGTTTCTGGCGTCCGGGGACCATTCTATAAATCCGCTGATCTACTTTGCAATACCGCGAACGTTGTCAGCGGAACTATTGATCGCCTCCGGGAGCCAACGGAACCATTCCATAAAACCGCTAGATCACTTAGCGGAACCGCAAATTACATCAGCGGAACTAATGAATGGCCCCCGCCCCTCCCGGAATCATCCCCGCCAGCCCCGGATTGAGTCCGGCCAGTACCGGATTGATTGCCGCCCTTCCCGGAACGACTGCCGCCAGCCACGGATTGACTCCCGAAGGTCAGTGGATGAGTGCCGGAGGGGCGTCATCGCCTCCGGCCAGACGGCGGGTCAGGTCCGCGAGGATGGTGATGTCACCCTCTGGATGCGTTGTGAGTCGGCTTTTCTGCACCGCCGCCGACGGGTGAGGCTTCGCTTATACTCACGTTTATCATCCGTTGACCGAGCGCGGCGCAATCCGGATTGAGGGAGACACGTGTCCCGATTTTTCTTTTGGTTTTTGGCGGCTTTGTGGACGATCAGCGCGACCCCCCCACCGTCCTGGGCCCGGCCGATCATGGATCTCGTGCCGGCCGACAGCCTCGTCGTCTATGCCGCCAAGCCCTACGGCCGGCTGCTCGCGACCACTCGGCCCGATGGTCAGCCGACGCTGTCCATCGCGTCGATCGCCGCGGCGCTGAACGCCGCGGGGCTGATTCCCAACGAGGGCCAAGTCTTCGCGGACATTGCCGGGGCCCTGCCGCTCCTGGGGCAATTCGAACATGCGGTGGTATTGTTGGACGTGTCCAGCCGCGTCGTTGAACGAACGGAGGTCGCGACCAGCATCCCCGCGGAGCCCGGAATCAGCCTTCGTCTGAAGAGTTTGCAGACCGCCGTGATCTTCCGTACCGGCGATCGATCTCCCGTCGTGCTCGAACAACTCGACCGGGTGATTGGCCGCTACACAAACAGCCAAGTCGCGAAGCTCTCGTCTCAAAAAGAATCCGGCTATACCTATCAGCGTCTCGTGGACGAGCGCCTGCCGGGCTGGGCCATCTGGGAATGGGGCCGATTGGGCGACTTCTTCGTCGTGAGCTTTGGAGAAGGGGCTTTTCAAAAGATCGCCAAGGCGCACGGCGGACAAACGCGGCGCTTGGGCGAGGACGATTGGTTTCGCAGGGCCATGTCCAAAACGCAAGGCGATGAGGCCCTCGTCGAGTGGTTCATCGCCTTCGCCAGTTTACGAGAGCGGCTGGGCGACGAAGCCCAGGGGCGCGTGGCGCGCGTCGCCGACGCCTTGCAAGCCTCGGACATGACCCACGATCTTTGGACCATCGGCTATGAAGGCCGAGCGATGACGTGGTATCGGTGCTATCGCCGCCAAGGCGAAGATTTCGTCCGCGCGTACAGCGATCCCGCTGGCTATTCTCCCCCCCACCGGCGGATCGTGCCGGACGCCGCGCGGCACATGGCCATCCTCAACGTGCCGACGCGCTGGCTGGTAGATAGCCTTCCCCGGGCGTGGGTCGCTTCGCAATCCGAAGGGAACCTGCGCAAATGGAAGCGAGCCTGGCGCAGCCTCGAGCAAGAAACCGGGGTCGATATCAGCGGCAATCTGATCGAGAATATCGGACAGACGGTCGTGATCTTCGATTACCCCCCCCATCCGCTCGACATCCCAGTCGCCCTGACCGTGGCCATCGAGATCAAGAACCGCCGGGCGGTGCAGTCGGCGACCGACACCCTGCTCGCCGCATGGGGACAGTATCTCGACGATCGTGCGGAGCGGAATCAAACCGTGCTCGTGAGGATGAAGGTCAAACGCGACGACGACGGCGTGTGGTACCTCCAAGCGGGCATTCTCGGTCCCGCGCTCAAGGTAACGGATCGTTATGTGGTCCTGAGCTGGTCGCCCCAAGCGCTGCGAGATGCCCTGAAATACATCGAGGAATCGCCGGTGAAGGGGGCTGCTTCGCGGTAAGTCCACGCGGTCCTATCGGACGACGACCTGCGATATGGGCGAATCCGCCGTCCGGCGTGGTCGAAACGTTGACTTTCGCTTAGTTCTTTGATAAATATAGCATCCACAACGCGTTGTCGGCATACCTGGCCTGGGGGGAGGCGGCTCGAAGCGAAATCGAATCCGCCCGGCCGAATTTGACGGATGTGAGGTCGAGATCACGTGGCTAGCAAACCCGGCGGGATCGTGGGTCTGGTCATTGCGTTGCTCGTCATCGGCGGGCTGGCCGGCACTCCCTTTTATCTGCGCATGCTCCAATCCGAACCGCGCGCCTTGAACGTGGCGGTGGCGAAGGACGTCGAGAACGTGCGGCGCATCGTGCTCAATCTCGATGAGCCCATCTCCGCCTTTGCGAGCATGGCCGCCTCGGTTGAAAGTGGCCAATCAGAGCCGGCCGACGAGGGGTATCGAACCCCCCCCGGCTCTCCTGACGACGATCCTGTGTTCAGTAAGCAGTTGGTCCGGGATCTCAATCAGACGATCGAACTCCTGCAAAGAGTAGAGGCCGACGACCGGAGTCGCGGCACGACTGTCCTCGGAACCGAAATGGTCGACTGTCGCCGACTGAAAGTGAATCGAGTCACGAACGAATTTAAGACAAAATACCTCAAAGCACACGAGAAACTGCTGCGCGATGCGGAAGCTGCTCTGGGCAGACTCCGAAGCGTCAGTCGCGGGGCTAGTTCGTCGACCGGTCACCTCGGCGTCAACCGTATGAAGGGGATTTTTTTAATGGCCAAGGGCCGGCTACAGGCCAACACGGCGCAGTTTGAGCGATTGTATTCCTCGCTGTTGCGTAGCGCCGCGCTCGACCGGGTGCCGGCATTGCTGGAATTGCGCCGACAAGAGTCAACCCTTGAGGCTCAGAGGCCCCAACAACGATTGGCGGCCGTCGATACGCGACTGAAAGAGACGCAAACAGGATTAGCCGCCGTGCAGGGCGCGATGAAGCAACTCAATTCGCTGGTTCAGGCCAAACAAGAGCAGCTCGGCGAACTGGAGAAGTCCGCCGTCGAGGCCCAGCAGGCCCTGGCCCGGCTGGGATCCCAGCGGCTGGCCTTCGCGGACTATTCGTCGCGATATCTGGAACTCTCCGCGCAGGTCCGCAAGAGTGAGGCCGAGGCGGAGGCGCTGCGAAACGGAACGCTGCGCGACGCCACGAAGGTCGAGACGTCTGACGCGGAACCGAAGCCCCCGAGCTACGAAGGCGGGACGCCGGAGCCGGGGCTGGACACGCTGTCGTTCCGGCTCGATGTGCTTAAGGAGCAGCAGGCTTTGCTCCAAAACACCCAAAAGGAGCTGGAGACTCAGCGCAAGGCCCTTGCGGAACTCGAACAATCTCTGACCGCCCAACACGACGATATCGCCAAGAAGATTGAGACGCAGACGGGCGAGATGACGGAGTGGCTTGCCCTGGCCGACGCTCATGAAGAAAAAGCGGCGAAAGCCGAGGAAGACGCGATCAAGAGCCTCAAAGAGGCGATGCGCTCCGCCAAGGACGCGGTCGCGGCCGCCAAGCGGATGTCCGG
>CAYMXF010000133.1:0-8595 GCA_964393935.1 uncultured Planctomycetaceae bacterium | reverse complement strand
TGGCAGACGCCCGCCGCGGCGGCCAAGGCGGCGATCGAGGAGGATGTCGACGTCATCGGCGTCAGCTTCCACAGCGCCGCGCACCTGACGCTCGTCCCGCTCATCATGGAAGAACTCACTCGGCTCGGCCGCCGCGACATCCCCGTCGTCCTCGGCGGGATCATTCCCAAGACCGACGTAGAGGAAATGTTCGACGCCGGCGTGGCGGCCATCCTCGAAACTGAAAGTTCAATGGAAGAGATCGTCCGCGTCGTGAGGCAGCAAGCGGCCAAGACGAATACCGCACGGCAATTGGCCCATCACAACGGTTCGCTCGATCGCTGGATCGCAGCGTCGAAGACCGGCGATCGAGCGGCCCTCGGACGGGTATTGACGTGGGTCGAGAACGAATCCGCTGGACAGAATGTCACGCTGCGCCTTCCTGCGCAAACAAGCCCGACGATCGTCGTCGGTGTGACCGGCGCGCCGGGCGTCGGCAAGAGTACGCTCATCGGCCGTCTCTTGAAAGAACTGCGCTCACGCGACAAGCAGGTCGCCGTCGTCGCCGTCGATCCCGCCAGCCCGCTCACCGGCGGCGCGCTGCTCGGCGACCGCGCTCGGATGACGCTGACGGCGAGCGATCCGGGAGTCTTTTTGCGATCCTCCGCCAGCCGCGGCGAACTGGGCGGCCTGGCTCCGACGACAGGCCTCATGATCCAGGCCATTTGCCAATCGAAAATGGACGTGCTCATCATCGAGACCGTCGGCGCGGGGCAGAACGACGTGACCGTCCGCCATTGGGCCTCGCCGCTGGTGCTTCTCATGATGCCGGGGGCCGGCGACGAGCTTCAACTCGAAAAGGCCGGCATCACCGAAGTCGCCGACATCTTTGTCATCAACAAGGTGGACCTGCCGGGCGCCGACCGGCTGGAAGCGCAGATCAAAGAGACGCTCGGCGCGCGCCGCCCGGTCGTCAAGACCGTTGCCTCGCACGGCGAAGGCGTCGCAAAGCTGGTGGACGTGATATTGGCGCACAGAAAATAACGAATTACGAATGACGAATTACAAAAGGGACGCGGCTAAGGTGGCTTGCTCTGCGTTTTGTAATTCGTAATTCATCATTCGTAATTTGATAGGTTGGTACTCGATGAAAATACTCGTTCTCGCAAAACACGTCCCCGAATCCACGACCCCGATCAAAGTCAAGTCCGACGGCAGCGGCATCGAGACGACCGGCGTGAAGTTCGTGATGAACCCCTTCTGCGAGTTCGCCGTCGAGGCGGCCTTGCAGATCAAGGAGAAGAACCCCGCCGCAGCCGCGCAGATTACGGTGCTGACGGTCGGACCCGCAACGGCCGTCGAAGTCTTGCGAACGGCCTTCGCGATGGGCGTCGAAAACGGCGTCCATCTCTGCGACGATTTGTTCAACGGGATCGACGAGCTGGCCGCCGCGCGGGTCATCGCCGCGGCGGTCAAGGACGGCGGCTACGATCTGATCCTCGCCGGCAAACACGCCATCGACTACGACAGCGGTCAGGTCGGCCCGGCCCTGGCGGAGTGCCTCGGCTGGCCGCACGTCGGAGCGGTCACGGCGATCCAATGGAGCGGCGACTTCAAATCCGCGACGGTCCGCCGCCGCATCGAAGGCGCAGAAGAAGTCGTGGAGATCAAGTTGCCCTGCCTGCTGACCATCGAAAAGGGCCTCTGCGAAGCACGCTATCCGTCGCTGCCGGGCCTGATGAAAGCCAAGAAGCGGCTGGTCGATACGAAGAACGCCGCGGCGCTGGGCCTGTCCGCCGCCGATTTAGGCAAGGAAGCCACCGGCACCTGGATGGGCGAGTTCGCCCCGCCGCCGCCCCGCCCGCCTGGGCGGATGCTCTCCGGCGAGCCCGCCGACATGGCCAAGGAACTGGTCAAAATCCTCCGCGACGTGGAAAAGGTCATCTGACGAACCACCGAACTGATTTACAGAACTCGAATTCCGGCGCGAGTCGCCCCAGCGTCGTTCGCCGACGGCGGTTCGTGTTCGCCTCCGTTGCAATTGTCATAGGATTGGCGGCGGCACTTATCCTTTCCGACTTCGTTCTCCGTTGGTGGGAGCTTCGCGACTCGCACTCGCCACTGGCTCAATCTGCGGCGAGGCAGCGTAGCACTCAACCTCACATCTACGATCAAACGCCCGGCGGCCTGCGTCTGCGGCGGTTTCTCGACACGCGGATCACCGACCCGATCAGCGGCCGTGAGGTCGGTTTCAGAACGAACGCTCTCGGCTACCGCGGCCCGTCGATAAGCCCGAACGAGCAGGGCGAGTATCGCGTCCTCGTCCTCGGCGACTCGATCACGCTTTCGTCTTACACTGAGGAGGATGAAGCGTACCCCGCGCAGTTGGAGAAGCTCCTGACAATCCCCGGCCGTCGTATCCGCGTCGTCAACGCGGGCATGTACGGCGCGTCACTCCGCGAAGAGCTTCTGATTCTGACTGAGACAGGCCTGTTGACCCAGCCGGATTTGGTCGTCGTCGGCCTCTTCCTCAACGACGCGCAGCGTTCGCGGATGTTCCCGATCCCCGAAGGGCTGCTGGCGTACAGCGCGATCGCTCGCCGACTGACGGAGATCAACGTTCAAAACGAACTGAGCAATGAGGCACGAGAGCGCTACGAGCGTCTGACGGGTCACCCCTACCCATCGCAATCGTTTGCCAAGGATAGGTGGCGGACGGACCGCGAAGCGTTCGAGGCCCAAATCGCCGCCGCGTGTACGGACTGGGGCTTCGGATTCTTCCCGCAGGCGTGGGAGGAAATGCGACCGGACTTCGATATTCTTCGCGCCTTGGCGGATCGGCATGGGTTCAAATTAGCAATCGCGCTCTTCCCCGCGACGATCCAGGTCGAGGCGGAGTTTCTGGACGATCGCCCCCAGAAGATGTTCGCCGGGCTAATGGACGAACTGAAGATCCGGTATCTGGATCTCTTGCCTGCGCTGCGTCAGGTCTTTCGATCCGCCGGTCACTCGCTCTCCTACGACCACGGCCACCTGACGCCGGAAGGCAACCGAGTCGCGGCAGGGGGACTGGCGGAATTTCTCCGGCCAGTCATGGGCAACCCTTCGGCGACATCAAACTCGGCGCAATAAAAAAACGGGCAGCCGGATTTGATGCCCGACTGCCCGTCTGAATTCTCGCGTTAAGTTGAGCCCGCTGTTTACGAGCGAGGGTGGCTGTTGTCGTAGTCCTTCTTGAGCTGCGCCGTCGTCACGTGCGTGTAGACCTGCGTCGTGCTGATGGACTGATGTCCGAGGAGCTCCTGAACGCTGCGAAGGTCGGCGCCGTTGTTGAGCATGTGAGTGGCAAACGTGTGCCGCAGGGTGTGCGGGCTGATCGAGGGGTCCAGGCCGCACATGATCAGGTACTTGTCGAGCTTGCGGCGGACGCTGCGAGTCGAGAGCCGTTGACCGTGCTTGTTCACGTAAAGCGGCTGATGGTCGAACGTCGCGCTCCGCGGATCGTTGGCCCGCATCTCCATGTACTTCCGGATCGCCGCGAGGGCGGTCGGGCCGATCGGCGTGACGCGCTCCTTGCGGCCCTTGCCTCGGATTCGCAGGCATTCGCCGGGCATATCGACGTCGGCGAGGTTCAGGGCGACGAGTTCGCTCACGCGGACGCCCGTCGAGTAGAGCGTCTCGAGCATGGCCCGGTCGCGGGCGCCGAGGAGCGTCGAGTCGTCGGGCGTCGTCAGAAGCTTTTGTATCTGTTCGACCTCGAGGAACTTCGGCAGGCGCTTCTCCTGCTTGGGCGTTCGGATCGAGACGACGGGGTTCGCGGAGATATAGCTGCGCCGCAGGCAGAACTTGTAGAAGCTGCGAAGCGTAGCGAGCTTTCGCGCCGCCGTGGCCTTCGAGTACTCGCGCTCGGTAAGGAACGTGAGAAACGAGCGAATCTGATTCGCGTCGGCGGCCAAGAGCTTCTGTCGAAGCAGCTCCGTATCACCGGTCGCGACCGCCGTGGGGGCTATGGCAACCGCCGTACCGCCGCCGCCTCCAAAGGAGGAGCCGGGCGTGGAGCGCTTTACCGGCACGCTCGCCTGAGCGGCGGCCGTAGGCCCGCCGACCAGGAACTGGCTGAACTGGTAAAGGTCCGCCGCGTAGCACTTTCCGGTGTGAGGCGAGAAGTGCCGCTCGAAGCGGAGGTAGTTAAGAAAGTCTGTGACTAGCGGATGTTCTTGACTCATGTCGCGAAACTCTTTTCAGCGATTTGTCTTTCCGTGTCTTATCCAACCTGGCTCAGCCGCACTCCTGGCCTTGCCCACCCCCATCGGGATACTCGCGCCGCGCCGGGTCTAGTGGCACCACGCCGCCCGAAGGGCCAAAAACCCCACGGACGCTACACCTATCGGTCTTACGGGGTACGGGCTTCATCTAACTCTAATTCTATTCTACGACCCATCTGATAACTCAGGACGGCCGCGTCAAACCAGTCAAAATCACTGGAAACGTCGCTGGCCAGGCCGGCAAAGGCGGAAATAACGTCCGCCTCGCTGCCAGGCTGGTAGCGGAAGAGGAATCGGTGTTTACCCTTAACCAGCGATAACTGCCGAACCATGCCGTTCATGTCGGGCACTCCATGTTGCTCCCATCTACCACCGTCGTCTGAGGACATCGATGCTGGGCCATCAGGCGTTCGATGGCGTCATGCCAGCAGAATCGGATAAACAGCGTTTGGACTTTGAGATACTGCCGCCAGCCCAGGTTTTGATCGCCTTCGCTGCGAAGCGCGGCGTACTCCCGCACGGCTTCAGTCACATGGGCATGAGTGGCGTTATAGACGACCTGAACCTGGCCGATGGGTAGCTGGGCATCGGCCATTTGAGAGACGGCCACGGGCCGGGCCTGACGAGCCGCCTGCACGGCGTCCATGCTCGCGGCGGGCAGCTTCTGAAGTTCGTAGATTTGCACGGCCACGCCGATGACGGGCGTGTAGGCGTCGTACTCGGTGATGCCGGCGACGATGATCGCATCGGCGCCGACGGCCTCCGCCACGGCCAGCGCGTGCGTAGGCGATTCGATCTGCTGCTTTCCTTGCGCGGCCAGGACGGCCACCACGCGGTTCACCGGCAGCACTGTCACGCCGTCCACGAAGGACAATTCCGAAGCGAGCAGGTCGGCCGTCTTGATCGGATCGAGATTGAAATCGCCGCTGAAGTTCAGGATGGGGGCGACGGCAAAGGTCACCGGCGTGGGAAACGCGCTGGTGAGTCGCACATGGGCTTCGTCGTGCGAGCATCCGGACGTCGAGAGCGCGCTGGCGGCCAGCGCGGAGGCACACGTGATGATGACTCGTGATGGCGGGGCTTTCGTGCGGTTCATTGCGATCCGTCCTGACCTTACGGTTCGATGGTTTGAATCACTTGCGCCGCTTGTCGATGGGAGGCGGTCGTCGCCACTTCATGGCTTATCACAGATCGAAGCGGACGCAGACTCCAAATCGTCTCCGACTCGTCGCGCCGCGATGTGAAGTAAATGCGTCCATCCGAAGCCCAGTGCGGCGAGTAATTTTCGCCGGAGCCGTTCGTCAACAGCAGCACCCCACGGCCATCCGCATCGACGATGCCGATTTCGCTGCGTCCTTGGCCGATCAATCGCGGATCTTCGTGCTCCATCGTCTGATCGGGGCCGGGCGGGACCGACGCGAAGGCGATCTGGTTGCCATCCATCGACCAGGTCGGAGCAATGAAGGCCGACTGCGGGCTGCTGGCGATTTCGATCGGAAAGAGGGCATCGTCTTTTTCCAACGTCAGCGTCCAGATGCTGAACCAGCGGCTGCCGCGCTCGCGGGCCCGCTGATAGGCGATCTTGTTGCCCTGCGGCGACCAGGAGGGGAACAAACCCTCGCCGATGAGCCGCTTCACGCCGGAATTGTCCAGCGAGCTGATCCAGAGTTCGCCTCGGCCTTCGCGCGGATTCACGCGGCAATACACGAGGCGCTTGCCATCGGGCGACCAGCTCGGATGAAGCTCCGGCAAGGGGCTTGAAGTGATCTGCAGGGGACTGCGGCCGTCGACGTCGATGACCCAGACGTCCCACTGACCGTCGCGGTCGCTGGCGAAGGCGATGTGCTTGCCATCGGGTGAGACAACGGGCTGCGAGTCGTTGGCATTTTCATCCGTGAGCTGCGTGCAGGCCCCGCCCTCCGTCGCCTTGACGTAGAGATGGCTGAAACGGGAGTGACGCGTCGAGGCGAAGACCAAGGTCTTGCCGGACGGGTCCACGTTGGGATCGAAATCCGCGCCTTCTCCGGGCGCCGTATGTTGTTCAAGGTTAGTCGCGGCTTTGCCTTCGAAGGCGACGCCTCGCGTCATCGCGCTTTGGCCGAACAGGCGCAAGTCGGGATCCGGCTCCTTCACGGTCCGAGAGGTCGATGCAGGGGTCGGCGTAGAATGCTTGCTAAACGAATTTGAAGTTATCCCACCCTCCATATGGCAAGCCGTTCCCAAGATCGCGGCGACCAGAACTGTGCCGAGGTATGTGCTGCTGGTTCGAACTGTCATGAGGTCAGTTCTCCCGCTCGATGGTGCGGCCAAGTGAGCATGTCTTCCGTCGCCAGCCATAGTGACGGCGTCGTTCGCGCCGTGCCGAGGACTTATCGGCTGCGATATTCGGTCGAAACAGATTCGACCCTGCCTTTCACACGGTGATTGTCCGATAAGCCGACGGGAATCTATCGACGATGCGTAAAGAACGACTTGAGGCCGACGCGCGACGATAAGCGTTTATCAATATTCGAGTTGCGAATCATCCTGACATGAAAAACATCGGCATTTCCCGCGCGAAATCGCGCAATAATTGCCGACTGATTCACACGATCGTGACGCCTCGAAGAGGTGATCCGTGCAGCAACGTTAGGGTGCACCCGAGGGTTTCATTCGCGACTGAATCTGCGCTTTGAATTGGAGAGCGGCAGCGTTCTGTGGGTCCTCCTTGAGGACCTCGTTGACGTGATCGATGGCGTCCTGGATGCCGCCCAAGTCCAGCTCGATTTGAGCAAGAAAAATCCGCCAGTTGTG
Source organism: uncultured Planctomycetaceae bacterium (assembly GCA_964393935.1). Taxonomy (GTDB): domain Bacteria; phylum Planctomycetota; class Phycisphaerae; order UBA1845; family UTPLA1; genus DATEMU01. The sequence continues at coordinate 1,558 of CAYMXF010000133.1, read as the reverse complement.
CTGTTTGGGATCCTTGGAGAGGGCCTGAAGCGCCAATTCGCGAGCGTCAAGGAGGCCGATTCGTTTGTCCGCCTCACCGAGTGCTTTGGTCGCTTCCGCCATGATGTAATAAGGTGGGGCGTCGTCAGGCTTGGCGGCGGATTGAGCCTTGGCGACCTTGATCTTCAGTTCGTTGCATTCCTTCAGAAGCTCGTGTTCCTTTCGCTTGAAGGGATCGGACCGGAGCTGTCCCATCGTCAATTCGATGGCTCGATCGGCATAACGCAAGGCGGCGGGATAATCCTGCACTTCGAGCGAGACCTCGCCCAAGTGTAATTGCACGCTTGCATCGTTTGGCGCCAAGTTTTCGGCCTCTTTGAGGGTGGCCGTGGCCTGCTTGGTCCGTTTGAGCTTTTGGAGCACGAAGGCGTACTCGATGGCGATCTCAGCGCGGACCGGCTTACCGTTGACTTCGTTGGGCGCCAGTTGTTGCGCCAACTCCAACGGACGCACCGCTGACGGATAAGCGAAGGACCGCTTGTAAATCGATCCCACGGCGGCGAAACCGCGATAATCTTTTTTTCCCTCGGTCGTCGAGTTGTAGTCGTTCAAAATCTCGAGGGCCTCCGCGGACCTTTTATTCTCGATCAGGAAGAGCCCGTGGATGAGCTTGATTCGCGGATGATCCGGCTTCACTCGAGCGACCTTTTCCACAATCGAGGCCGCTTGGCTGAAGTCACCGGCATCGAACAACTTTAGGGCGTTGTCCAACATCTCGTCGGGCGTGATGGCGGCGCCGCCCTGCGACGGCTGGGCCGGACACTCCGGGGGGGGCATGAGATAAACGCCGATCGCCATTCCAACCGAGCCAGTGATCAGGAGCCGTCGGATGCGGTGCATGGCATGTTTCTCCGAGGGATGCGAAGGGGAGTCTCTCTAAGTGCTTTTTACGTTGCGCAAAACCGATCGGTTCGCGCCCGCCGCTTTCGGCCGGTACCAAACGGCGTATTATCGGGTTGCGAGGCACATTCGCAAACCCTCGCCCGGTGGCCAAAATTGACGGTCGCCGGTCAGCCGTGCAGGCAGAGCGATTCTTGGGATTCGGGAAAGGGCTTCATCGGGCGGGGCTTGCCCGGCGGGGCGTCGCCTCGGCGGACCTTTTCGACCAGCAGCCGCCACGTCTCGCGCTGATATTCGAGGATTTGCAGGGCTTCTTCGAGGCCCGAAAGGTCGTGGCGCAGGTTGGCCTCGACGAGCCGCCAGTAGACGAAATTGTAAAGCCCCGCCATTTGTTCGCAGAGTTCGGGCTGGACGTCCGGGCGGAGGCCGGCCTTCAATTCCGTAACGATCTTCTGCGCCCGGAGGAGTTTTTCGCAGCTCGCTTCGTAGTCCTTGCGCCGGAGGGCTTCGCCGGCTTGACGAGTGAAGCGGATCGCGCCGTCGTAGAGCATCAGGTGGAGCTGCTCGGGCGTCGCGGTGAGGACCGCGTTGCGAAGGTATTCTTCCGAGGCGGTATGGGTCATGGCGGATTCGTGCGAGCCCGTCGCATGGTGGTACGGCCGACATGCGGCTTCGAGCC
>CAYMXF010000132.1:0-8617 GCA_964393935.1 uncultured Planctomycetaceae bacterium | reverse complement strand
AGACAGGGAAGACGGATTCACTGTAATAGGGTCGGCCACAAAGACCGTGACGGTTGCACAGTTGGTGCTGAGGCAGTTGGTCGTGGTGTTTTTTGCGCGGGCGTAATAGGTCGTGGTCGACGCGGGAGTGACGACGAGAGGGTTGGCGGTGCCGACGATCGCGCCGTTGCAACTGCCCGTGCGCCATTCGACGGTCTCGCCGGAACCCACGGTGGCCGACAACGAAGATGAATCGCCCTCGCAGATGGACGATGGCGTGGCAAGCGGGTCGGTCGGCGTCTTGGGTCCGAGGTTGATGGTGACTCGCGCGGTGCCGAGGTCGAAGGCGGGCGAGCCGACGTAGCCGGGCAACGAGCCGCTGTTGTCGGCCCAGATGGGGTGGAAGAACCCGCCGTGGCCGGTCAAGCCGTTGTAGTCGCCGTAATCGACGCCGCTGCCGGCGGTGGAGGCGTTGGAGGTGCCGGTGCTGACCTGGACATTGGCGAGAAAGGTCGCGCCATAGTCGGTACTGATGGTGCCCCAGTTCTGGGCGGTGTTGTTGCCGGCGCTGTTGCGACAATCCATCCACGCAAGAGCGATGATGCCGGTGGTTTGGTCGATCACGATGCGCGGATTGAACTGGCTTCTGGTCGTGGCGTCGTCATTCACTCTGACGGGTGAGGACCAGGTGGAGCCGTTGTTGTCCGAGAAACGGACCCAGATCTCGGTATTGTTGCTCTCGGCCACAGTTTCGTCGGTATAGACCAGATAGACGCGGCCGTTGTGCGGGCCGCCGGTGCGGTCCCAGGCGAGGCCGGCCTCGGCGTCGATCGAGCGGCCGCTTTGGGCGGGGATGAAGTCGAATCCGCCGACATTGGTGCTGGTGATGGTGACACGGGCGCCGAAGGCGCTGCCGCCGAAACCGTCGGGGTCGGTGTTGCAGTAGATGGTCGCGGGACCCTGGCCGCCGGTGGGGCTTTGGTAGGTGAGCATGACCTGTCCGGACGGCCCGACGGCGATGTCGCCGAAGCTGCCGCTGGCACTGGGAATGGTCAGGGCGCTGGTGAAGGCGCCGACGCTGCCCAAGCCGCTGACCGTCGCGCCGCGGGCCACCATGCTGCCGCTGAGGTTGTAACACACCCAAACGGCGCCGTTCCCGCCGACGTTGCTCGGGCCGGTGATGATGGTCGGCTGATCGACACTGCCGCTAAAAGAGGTGAGCTGGCTGAAGGTCTGACCGCCGTTCGTACTGAGCCCCACGATGACAGCGCTGACGGATGAATTGATATAGCAGATAAAGAGGTTGCCGAAGTTGTCCCAGGACGAGCTGGGGTCGCAGCAAGCGGCGGCCAGGCCGTCAGCGCCGGTGGCCATGGTGCGCTTGGTCCAATTCGCGCCTCCATTGGTGCTGTAGGCGCCGAAGAGGCCAGATCCCGAGCCGAGGTTGGAGAAGGCGAAGAGCCGCTGGGTATTGGTCGGATCGATGGCGATGGCTGCTTCGGCCTCGTTTCCGGTGCGCGTACTGGCGTCGACGTTGGATCCGACCATCATGCCGGCGCACTGCGCAAAGGCCGGTGTCGCGGAAAGCATCGCCAAGACGAGTGAAGCGATCCAGATCATGTACGACATTCCGCTACGATTATGTGTCAAACGCGTCACTTCCAACCCTCTACAAAAGATCCTGTTTTCATGTTGCGAATGATGCCACCGAAGGCGAAACCCTTGACCGAGGCGGTTTCGTCCCGCGTCGAACGTCGTGGCACGAGGAGTAAATCCCCTTCGTACGATCGCACCCGACTATTGAATATGATACCGGCAACCAGCAGCCGATTTCAATGTGGGAAAACACACAAAAAACGCGCTGACCAAGAAGCATGGGCGGCCGATCCCGGCGCGCCGGGACTGGTTTGGAAGACGATTGGCCGCGCGAGCCGGCCTATCGCAAAGGACCGTCTTTTAGCCTGGCTCGCTCATTCTTGCCAGGCACATTCTTGACCAGCCTGGCGACGGTCTCCTCGAGACGTTTGTCGCTCGGGTCGCGGTGGCGAATGACGCCTTCGTGATCGATGACGTAAATCGTCGGCCAGCCACGCACGTTCCATTGGCGGGCGATCTCGCCTTCGCCTTTGGGTCCGTCGAAGATGTTCGGCCAGGTGATTCGCTCTTTCTTGATGATCTTGGCAAGAGCCGACCGGCTCTCATCGCTGTTGATCCCCAGGAGGACGAACGGTTTTTTGTGGAACTTGTCCACGAGTTCCCGTTCGTGCGGGATCATCTTGCGACAAGGCCCTCACCAAAATCCCCAGAAGTCGAGCACGACCACCTGACCGGCGAATTGGGAGAGCCTGATCTCCTTGCCGTCGACGTCCTTGCCGACTAGGTCAGGGGCCTTCATGCCGACTTGAAGATGCTGAATTTCGTATAAGCAGTTTTTGGCGCGGGCCGCGGCGGGCGAATCGGGGTATTCCTCGGCCAAGCGGTTGAACAGTTTCCGGGCCATCGTGGATCGGGCCTTGTTCGGCGGTCGCGGGGGGGCCGCATCCTCGTCGCCGATGCTTTCGCGCTGGTGCAGCATCGCCAGGTAGAGCATCGCTTCGGCTTGAACATCCTTGTCCTTGTGGGTGTTTATGGCTTTTTCGTAAAAGGCGACGAGCAGATCGACGCCGGTCTTCGGCTCCGCATAGTCCAATGCCGACAACTTTTCCTTCACGGCGGGATCGGAAGCATGATCCCTCGTCAGTCGTTCGATGGCCCAGCGGGCATCGCGGCCCGCTTCGTCGTCGGCACTCTGCGGATCGGAGCTATTGACCAACCAGATCAGGATCGGGATGACCTCGGGCCGACCGGCGTACACTTCCGCCGCGCGGCGATATCTGGGGCGAAACTCGCGCGCGGGAAAGGTTGAAAAATCGGGCACCTTGCCGCTCTCCACGGATTCCTTGGCGACTTGGCTCCATTTTTGTATGGCGACCTCCCACTCCTCCTGCAATTGGGCCAGTTCGTCCGCATGGACCCGGACCGGCGGCGCCAACGCCAGCAATCCCAAAGCGACTAATACGTTGCGGAACATTTTCATGCGAAGTCCCTTACAGAAGGCCGAGTGACGCGGCTCGAACCCGCGGCTCCTTGGGCCGCAAACGGTCCGGAACGACCGCCGAGTAGCGCGTAAGCGTCTTGCGCGTACGCACGTTAGCATAGGGCGAATCGAATTGCCAGCTTTCACGGTTCTCTCCTTCGCAAAGGGAGGGAGGTTGTCTATGGCGTCAGGTGGGCGTTGATGAACGGTTGGATGTCGAGGGCGTCGGTCTGGCCGCTGCTATCCACGTCGCTCCGGAGGACGTGGAAGTAATCCGTGTCGAGCCCGACGAGTACCCGGGCGAAGAGATCGATGTCGGCGGCGTCCTTGTCGCAATCGTCGTCGATGTCGGCGGCGAGGTGGCAAGGCGTGATCGCGAACTGGATGACGGCATTGCCCCCGGCCACGCCGTCGCCGGACGGCAGGGACCCAGGACTGGTCGGGACGGCGACCTCTCCGTCGAGGGCCATGCCGCTATTGACCGCGGTCACGCCGGTCGTGACGGTGAGGGTATAGACATCCGCCTGGAGCGGTGAGGCGGTGTTGATGACGACGGGGTTTACGTTGGCGCCGGAGACGATGGAGAACGTCTGCGGGCCGTTGCTGTTTCCGACCAGCGAGAAGTTCGCGTCCACGGCGTTGACGTTGGTGTGGAACCAGACGGTGAGCTGACTGGGGTTTGGGGACGACAGAACGACGGCGCCAGGCGTCGGCACGGTCTGCACGATCTTGGGTGGACCCGCGACATACGCAGCGCTTGTGGCGGCCGTGCGCAGAATCCACTGATCGGGGTCGAACGAGAGCGCCGTGACCGTCCCGCTGACGGGCACCACGAACCACTCCGTGCGCTCGTTGTTTTCGACGGTGACGGTTTGCGGGTTGCCGCCGATGGTAAGGCGCAAGGGCACGGGCATTTCAAAGACGCTCGGGTAACCGACCGTGGTGTGGGTTTGCGCGATCCTGGCGAGCAGATAATTCTGACCGTTCACGGTGGCGGATTGCCAGCCGTATTGATAGGCGGGCGCCCCGATCTGATAGACCCACCGGTCGAAAAAGGTCGTGAGTTCCTGGCCGCTGGACATTTCGGCGACGATCGCGAAATCGTCCGTCGTCGCGGCGGAGAACTCAAAGGCGGCGCGATAGTCGGCAAGAATCTCGAAGAAGTCCGCCTCGCCGACGACGCCCCGTAGCATGTGCAAGACCCAGGCGCCTTTGCGATAGGTGTAGGTGCTGGAGAAGATGCGGTTCATGTCGGCGGTACTTGCCGCCGGGACGTAAACGGAGTCACCGACAGATGATGGTTTGCGTGCCTGGATCGCGGCGAAGTAGGCGGCGGAATTGATCGAGCCGGTCTTGCGTTCTTCCCAGAGACATTCGGTGTAGGTGGCGAAGCCCTCGTTGAGCCAGATGTCGCTCCACGTCATGCACGTGATCATGTCACCCCACCATTGATGGCCCAGCTCGTGGGCGATGACGCTCTCGTTGAAGGTGCCCAGGCCGGTAATAGTCTGGTGCTCCATGCCGCCGCCGAAGTTGAAGTTGTACTGGCCGTACTTTTCGTTGATGAAGGGGTATTCGCCGTAGATGCCGCGATAGACGCCGAGCATATCGATGCACTTTTCCCAGGCGGCGCGGTTGGCCGGAGAATCGTTGCCGGGGTAGATGTAGAACTCGACGGGCATCTCGCCGACGTCCTCAGGATTCGGCCCGGTGGGATAGAAATAGGTTTGCTCCCACTTGTTGTAGTTCGTGGCGGCGAAGGAGACCAGGTAGGTGGAGATCGCGTAATCGGTGTGCCAGTGATATTTCAGGCGTCCGCCTCCGAGGTCGACCGGCTCTCCCATCTGCAATCCGTTCGATGGGACGACGTAGTTGTTGGGAACGGTGATGTAGAAGTCGATTGCGGCCTTGTCAGAGTTGTCGCCGGCGACGCCGAAGTCGCCGTCCTTTGCGGGCCACCAGGTGTAGGCGAAGTAGGCTTCGCTAAGCGTGGCGACGACGGGGGTGCCGCCCTGAGTTCCCACGTCGATGGACCCGAAACCGCGCGAGGCGGAGGTGCCGGTGTAGCCGATGGTCAGGATGAAGCGTTCGCCCATCGAGTAAGTGCGATCGAGGGTGGCGACGCGGGTCGTCGTTGAGGGATTGCTGACGCTGACAGCGACCGGGTTACCGCCGAATTCGTCGGTGACGACGGCGCTGGTGATGGTGTATTGATTACGGAGGCGAAAGGTGAACTGAGTCAGGGCGGGCGACGTGCTTTCGATGAGGATCGCGTTGGCGCCGGCGATCGTACAGGTGTTGGCGCCGGTGTTGAGGTTGGAGATTTCGATGTCCAGGGTGTAGTGAATGACGTCGGTCTCGATCATGGCCTCGCGGGGCGTGGCTTCGGACGGTTGATCGTCGCGCTCGGGGATATAGGAGGCCATCGCCTGGGCCTTGCCGCAGCCATAGATGACCGGTTCGTCGCAGGATTCGATTTCGTGGCGATGCTGAGCGACGGCGGCGCCGGCCGGCGGCCAAAGCGGGAGCGTCATGCAGACGGCAAAACACAAACGAAAGATTGCCAAAACGGGCGTAGGCATACTCATTCAATCCACTCCGATGGGCGGCAAGGGATCCCCCTCAAAAAACCAAGGTCTGGAAGCACTTCGCAAGGCCGTCAACTGCAGGGTACAGCGGCGTTGAGAACGACGCTCGGGTCATACACGCATGTTCCAGTATACACATGGGAAAGTCCTTATCCAAGGCTTACCGCTTGCGTTTATCGGTGTTGATGGCGACACTTCGCGTCGATTGGGCCATGAACAGGGCCGCAGACGCGGTCCGACCGTGTGTTGGAGCACATTTCTATGAAGAACGACGTTTCGACAGGCGGCCCGCAGGATGCGGCGGAGCATCGACCGTATGTTTCGGCGGAGCAAGTCATCCCTGAGATGGGATTCGCTCCGGTGATCGTGGGGGGGCTGTTAGGGATCCTCTTCGGAATGACCTCTTTGTATCTGGTGTTGAAAGTCGGAATGACCGTTTCGGCATCGGTGCCGATCGCGGTGTTGTCCATCACGTTGTTCCGCGCCTTCAAGCCGCTGTTTGGGCGCAACGCGACGATCCTCGAAAACAACATGGTGCAAACGACGGGCTCGGCGGGCGAGTCCATCGCCTTCGGCGTCGGCGTCACCATGCCTGCCCTACTCATCTTGGGGTACAACCTCGAAGTCGTTCGCGTGATGCTCGTCGCTGTGCTGGGCGGATTGCTGGGCGTGTTGATGATGATTCCATTGCGCCGGGTGTTTATCGTCCAGCAGCACGGCAAACTGGTCTACCCGGAAGGGGTGGCTTGCGCCGATGTGCTCATCGTCGGTGAAAAAGGCGGCGCTTCCGCCGGGATGGTTTTCTCCGGTTTCGGCTTGGCGATCGTTTATTCGTTCTTGATGAAGGGTCTCGGGTTTTGGAAGGACACCACCGAAAAGGCGTTCTCGTTTTTCAAGGGCGGAGCCGTTTCGCTGGAGGCGAACGCCGCGCTTTTGGGAGTCGGCTATGTTATTGGGCCGCGCATTGCGTGCATTATGGTGGGGGGCGGGATCCTCGCATCTTGGGTTCTCATTCCGATGATCAAGCTCTTTGGCGATGGATTGAGTGAACCGTTCTTTCCCGCTGAGAAATTGATCCGCGAAATGTCCCTAGACGAAATCTGGCACGACTACGTCCTCTATATTGGCGCTGGGGCTGTGGCGGCAGGCGGCATCATCAGCATGCTCCAATCGATGCCCACCATCGTCCATTCCGTCCGTGCGGGATTGCGCGACATCGCGGGGAAGCGCCCCGACTCGCAAGGCGATTACGCAATGGGCGCTTCGATCCGGACGGACCGCGACCTTTCGATGCGGATCGTTATTCTGGGTTGTATCGGGCTGATCGTCGCCATCTGCCTCGCGCCGATGTTGGGATTATATCTCAACCTGATCGGAGCCCTTCTCATCCTGGTCTTTGGGTTCCTGTTCGTGACCGTGTCGGCGCGATTGACGGGTGAAATTGGCTCCTCGTCGAATCCCATTTCTGGAATGACCGTCGCGACGTTGCTGTTGACGTGTCTGATCTTCGTACTCATCGGTTGGACGGGTGAGAAGTATCGACTCACGGCGCTTTCCATTGCCGCTATCGTTTGCATCGCCTGTTCAAATGGCGGCACGGTCGCCCAGTGTCTTAAGACCGGGTATATCGTCGGAGGCACTCCCCGCTTGCAGCAAATAGGAATTCTCGTCGGCGCACTGACCTCGGCGCTGGTGATCGGCTATGGCCTATTGTGGTTCAACGATTCTGGGACGGTCTATTCAAAAAAGGATCTTCCCACGGCCACCGTCGATGTTTCGCGCCGGGCGGAAAAGGAGCAGGTCAAGGGCGAATACGCGGCTTCTGACAAGAAAGGCTATCACGTTTTTCAGGCCCGGATCGGCGAGTTCGCCGGTATTCCTCAAGGCAAATACCTGGTCGATGACCAGGGTAAGATTTGCTATCTTATCGATCCAGGCATTAATGGTACCCGCAAACATAGGGACGACGGATCGGAGGTCACGAAGTACAAGGCGCCCAAGGCATTCCTCATGTCGACCATCGTCGACGGAATTCTGACACACCGGTTGCCATGGTCGCTTGTTCTGCTCGGCGTTTCCATTTCGCTTGTTTTGGAATTGGCCGGCGTGCCGTCACTGCCGTTCGCGGTCGGAGTTTACCTGCCGCTTTCTTCCTCAACGCCTATCTTTATCGGCGGCATGGTCCGCTGGATCGCCGACAAGGTCGCTCGGCGGACCGCGGCGGAATCCGAGATGAGTCCCGGCGTTCTCGTGTCGTCGGGGTACATCGCCGGTGGTGTCATCGGCGTGATCCTCGGAATATGGCTGACGCTCGATCCCGCGAGAGCAGAAAGATGGAATTTGGGCGCTCATTGGTTTGCAGCGGCTTCGCAATCGAATTGGCTGACTTTGGTGCCATTCGGAGTTCTAGTGATCGTTTTGCTGGTCCTTGGAGCGCGGAAGTCGCAGACGACGTAGCGCGTCAGCGTGCCTGCTTCTGCCAGCGGATGCGCACGCGGGCGTCGAGGCGGTCCTTGCGCGAGGCGTAGCGCCAGAGGGTGACGGCCTCGGCGTGGCGCGAGAGCGTGGCGATTTGTCGCACGGCGCCAACCGGATCGAAGCCCGCGAGACCCAACGCGGGGACCGGTGAAACGGGGATCGTGACACGCTCGGGCTTGTCATCGCGTAGTACATCAAATGAAAATTCGGACGCGCTGCCTCGCTCTTGATAGCGGCGGGCGACTTCCTGCGCCGGTTGAGTCGTGGCGATCGGCGAGCCCGCCGCGCCGGTGATGAGGTCGCCAGGTTGGAGGCGGCCGGCGGCGGGTGAACCTTCGTTGATTTCAAGCACGATGGCGCGATGCGGATGATGGGGGTCGGCCTGAAGTGCAACGCCCAGCTTATCGCGCTGGTGTAGGCGGTCGTCGGCCCAGGACTGCCACCACTCGGGGCGCAGCGCTTGAGGCCGGCGTTGGTCGAGGTATTCGAGCCAATG
>CAYMXF010000131.1:3496-8619 GCA_964393935.1 uncultured Planctomycetaceae bacterium | reverse complement strand
CCGCCGATTTTTCGCAGCGGATTCGAGCGCGAGTCACGACTCCTCAGCCGCCCGCGGCGGACGAAGCGCCGCGTCCGAACGAATGAAGAGTTGATCGGACAATCGCGCGGATCAGCGGAGCGGTTCAGGATTCGATCGCCGTCGGCGCCGACGGATTTACAGCATCAAAAACGCATTCCACCCGCCGGGAAGATCGCTTGACGACTTCGCGCCGTCGAATTACCTTGGGACCCGTTCCAGCGCAATGCACTGCGCATCACGTTGCGATCGCGCTCGCTGACCCCTGCAGTTTGGTTTATCAGCTTTTTTCGAGCAACCTTGCCTTGCATTGAAGCACAACACAGGAAGCACGGTGAACATCATGAAACGCGATTCTGAAAGACCCGGTTCAATGGCTTCGCATTCACGCCTGGCGCCTCTCGCCATGGCGGGCCTGTTCTTGATTGGCGGGTGCTCTCAGACCATGCCAGATCGAGCCGCGAGAATGAACCGGTCTTATGTCTACTACCTGGACGGCGCCGGCGGCGGCAGCCTCATCAGTAACTGGGCGGGCGGCGTCCGCGAGGGAATGCTCGACGCCGGGTACAACGGCGCGGGAGAGATGTTCCGATGGAACACCGGCATGGGCGTATTCGCGGACCAGACCGCAAGCGCAGAATACAAACGAGGCAAGGCCGAGCAGCTCGCTCGCGAGATTGAAGAGTATCAGCGCTCCTATCCCAATGCACCCGTCACCCTGATCGGACTTTCCGCAGGAACGGCGGTCGCGGCATTTGTTCTGGAGGCCCTGCCGCCGCGGGTGATGGTGGATACGGTGGTCATGTTGTCCGGCTCGCTCAGCTCCGAACACGACCTGACGAAAGCGCTGCGCCACGTCCGCAGCAAGATGTATGTGTTCACGTCTGAACGCGACGAGGTACTGGGCGTGGCCGTTCCGTTCGTGGGCACGGCGGACCGAGAGTCGGCCGACAGTGGAACCATCGGCATGGTCGGCCCGCGCTTGCCGCGCGGCGCGACATCGGAGATGCGGGAACTCTACCGCAAGATCGTCAAGATTCCCTGGAACGCGGGGTTTGAGCTATACGGCGATTACGGCCATCATACGGATACCGTCAAGGCCCCCTTTGTGCAGGCGTTTGTCGCGCCGTTGGTGATGAAGGCAGGAGCCGCGCGAACTCCCGCCGTCATGGTTGCTTCCGCTCCCGGACGCATTGCCAATCCGGATTACCAGCGGTGGGCCCGGTTCCCGGTGGGCTCCTGGGTGGAGTTTGAAGGTTACCAAGTTATCAAGGGCACGCGCCAGCCACTCCGCATGAAGGCGACCTTGGAATCCAAGACATCCGGGAATCTGCTCATACATCGGGAGTTCTCCGGGCCGGCAGCGGAATTGTCACCGCTCTCGTCGGAGTTTTTCGTGGTCGCCCAGGTCGATCCGCGTGATCACCCTCTTACGCATCCCTCCGCGGTGGTTCGCGAGCAATCCCCTCAGTCGGTGACTATCAGCGGGCGTCAACTGACAAGCCAGGTCCGGACCGTGCGGTCGAAGGGAGAATTCCCGGCTTGGGGCCGTGACGTGGAAGCCACCGTCTGGTCATGCCCTGATGTTCCCGGAGGCATTGTTCAGATTGAACTGGCATCGCGCATGGCAGGTCAGGAGGCAAAGTTCTTTGGCCGGTTGGTCGATTGGCATTAGCAGGGAACCAGAATGATCGCAGGACCACGGCGCAGCCACATCAACGATCTCGCGAAGCCGGCCGATCAGGCTGGGGATTTTTCGGTAGCGGATTCGAGCGAGGCTCCAAGAGCCCAAGCCTCCAGCGCTTAATGGAGGGCGCTAGCGGCCGAGGCTCAATGTTTCGCGGAAGCGTCGAATCCAGCAGCAACTTCCGCTGGATCAGAATTCAGCGTTGTATTTTTGGACCATCGCCGCTCTGATCTGCGAGCGGGATGTCTCGATGTCACTCAGAATCCGGGTGGCAATTTGCGCGGTCTGGGCCTTTTGCTCCGCGGTGGCTGCGGCGCGCTGGCGCTTCACGTTTTGTTGATTGATTTGGTCATTGGGGTCGGATCGTATCTCGAGTTCACGACTATAGCCGCCGCTGACATTCGCGTCCTGGATGCCGACCGCGCGTGATCGCGCTTGGAGTCCGCCCACGCCGACGGCAGCCGCGAGGTCGTTGAGCCGCGAACTGACTTCCGTGCCCCAGTTCACGAGGTCCGGGTCGACGTTGACAATCGGAAGTCGGGCGATGCGGCGGGCGTCTCCCGCCACCCACTTGGCGCCTTGGGTCATCGAGGTTGAACCGCGAATTTTCTTTCCAATATTATCCATGATCTTGGCGATCGCGGCGTAGTACTGCTTGGATGCGGCGACGACGGCCGCGTTGTTCTTCTCCGAGTCGTTGCCGCTCTTGGAGGAGCCTGGTTGGTCGTCGTCGGAGTCAGCCGTCGGCAGCGGGCTGGGTGGGTCGACGATGCTAAAAAGTTGTCGCAGGCCCTCAATAGGAAGCTTGCCATCGAGCGTAAGATTGTTTCCTTTGACGGCGACGTTCCAGGTATCGAGACCGTCGATGGCCACACCGAACTTGGCCAGGACCTCCAGGAGCAGGGGTTTTGCGATGTCGGCAAGCGCCGCGGCGGGGCGGCCGAATTCGACGACGCCTGAGCCCACGGGCTCATCACCGATGGAGACACGAAGGCTAACGCCCCTGATACTGGCAAGGACCGAGGCGATCTTCTCGGCATTCACCGTTTTGTCGGCGAGCGATTCGAAGTCGCCCATCTCGATTCGGCGGCGGACCTTGCCCGGACTCGTCGCGTCCTCCAAGTCCATCGCGAAGAGGTAGCTGGTCTTGGCGTCCATCGAAGCCGTGGCTGTTTGAAGATAGGGTGAAAGATTGTCTCCCTGGGAGGCGCCGCGACGCGCCCAACGGGCGGTGAATTGCCGATTTGCCGGCGCCACCGTGCCGAGAAGGCGGGTATCAAGTCTCACAAAGTAAGCGTTGATGGGCGACCAGGCGGCTTGCTTTTCGGCGATGGTATCGACGAATCCGCCCTCCGCACGGGCGATGTTCTTCATCGACGGCGACGTCTTCAACTCGATGACCGACACCTCCCATGCAGGCTGCATGGTGGATGGATCGATCAGTGAGGCGAGAACCAGCCGGCTTGCACTCGGCGGGACAATCAGCGGTTTGGCGGCGTAGGCGTTCTTGAGCTTGTCCTTCCAATGTTCCTGGATACCCATCGGGCTGTTTAGGATCTTGTCGACGTCAATGACGGCGACGGCATTGGCCCCAGGCGGTATGCGTGAGAGAAGATTTGTATCGTCGGCCCGCGCGGCGCGCAGGGCGTAGCAGAATACAGCGGCGAAAACTGATGTTCGAACAACCCTGTGGATTCGCATTTTGATCTCCTTCTGGAAAGCGGCCGGCGCACCCAGCCAGCCGTCTAACCCAGCAACCTTTGTTCGCAAGACTCGCAAGATAATAACCGGAATTCGAGTTGTTAAGAGTTACATCCGAGAAGGTCCTATAACTCTCACTTTCTTACGGCACGTCCTGGTCGTACGATGAATCTTCGAGCCTGTTGTGGTTTGCTGTGCGCTCGGCGGCCGACCGACAAGATCGATGTCCGGCCCATTTCGATGTTCGAGTTTTACGGTGGAATGGGCTTCACGACGAGCATCTTCTCGCACCTGCGCTGCGCTCCGCCCTATTCGCCGTTTACGCTGGGTGTGCTCCTGAGCGGTTATTCGGCCCGGTATGGGTACGAGTCCGGCGGCTTGGACCACAGCATGACGTTTGACGAACTTGAAGAGCGCAGCCACATCAACGATCTCGCGAAACCGGCCGATCAGGCCGCTGATTTTTCGCAACGGATTCGAGCGCGACTCACGATTCCGCAGCCGCCGCCCTCTGACGAAACGCACCGTCGTTCAGAATGAGGCGCCACCGATCAATCGCGAAAAGACTTGCCGAGCGGTTCATCGACTGGAAGCGGGCGGACAGCGACCCTGGAATAGCCGCATCAGAATCGCATTTACCCTCCTCATCGTCATTTTGGGGGCGGGCAAGATTTGTGCATGCGTCGGTAAATGATTACCATTTTCGTCTCGCCAATTCGCGCCGTATTAGGCGATATCGCCCTGTACATATAACAGAACCCCGGCGCTGATCCGTAACCAACCATGGAGTAGGTCATAAAGATATTGATGAGCCTCATTGTGGCATGTGTCGTGATTGCCGCTGGATGCTCGGTGCGTGCTTTGTCTAATGCGATTCAGGACCAAGACGATCATCGCGTTTCTCGGGACCGGGCTCCTGTGTATTGCGGGCGTGGGATTCGTGTTGACTCGCATGGCCGAGGACTCGCTGCGGCAGGCGGCTATCCGCGAAGCCGGCGGTGAAGAGGGCTGCCGGTTCGATAAGTTAGAGGTGTCGTCTTGAGCGCCGATTTCAACGAGCAGTCGAGTATTCAATCTCGCACTTGAGTGTGGGGACCTATTGGCCCGGCAAGCAGCAAGCTTGCCAGATACGTGCGGCACGGTATGCTGTTCGAGCAACTCGACCGCAGATCGAATTGTCGCCGACCAGACGGAGGCTTTCGCGATGCGAACCGCAACCACCATGGGCTTGACCTTCTTCTTCCTCTTGCAGGCTGGTCGGGCCTTCGGGACAGACCCAGAAAGTATCAGGGCCGAGTCGGCACAGAACGGGTCGTACAATACCCCAGAGGGCGGCGATCAGCCCTTTGCGCTGCGCAATCCCGGCGAAGACTGGGTGTCCCTTGCGGATACCGATTGGTCCGCGCCGCCGGAGGACGAGCCGGCCGGTGCGCCGCCCGAGCGAAACGAGCCCGGCATCACCCTGAAGACCCAGCCGGATGAGTCGTCCGAATCGACCGAACTCGCCAAGAAGCTGTCAAACCCCGTCGCCGATCTCATCAGCCTTCCCTTCCAGAGTAACTTCAACGTCGGCGGGGGCGTTGATGTCCCTTCGCTTCCCAAGCCATTGCGGCTGCTGCGTCACATTCCCGGTCCGGGCGGGCGGTTTGCATCGCACGGTCTTGATAGTCGAATCGGGCGCCGGGCCACGCGGCTGCTGAGCCGTGCCCTCGGCGGC
>CAYMXF010000131.1:0-3396 GCA_964393935.1 uncultured Planctomycetaceae bacterium | reverse complement strand
TCGGCATGTTGGCGAACCACATCTGGTCTTTCGCCCGCGACGACGGTCGCAAGGAAGTGAATTCCACGTTCCTGCAACCGTTTCTCGCGTACACGTTCAAGACCGCGACGACCTTGACGTTCAACACCGAATCGACGTACGACTGGATCGAAGACCAGTGGAACGTGCCGCTGTTCGCGGGCGTCGGCCAGATCGTCAAGATCGGCAAGCTTCCGGTGAGCCTGCAACTCGGAAGTCAATACTGGGTGGAAGGGCCGGATTCGGCGCCGGACTGGAGCATGCGGTTTAACATCACCTTCTTGCTTCCGAAATGATGGCCGGTTCTTGGATGAGCCGGATGACGTCGATCCGGCCCCGCTGGCGGTGAAGCGGGCGCCATAACTCGACCTCCGCTCCGGAAAGTGGTATAACAAACGATCGAAATCGCCGGAAGTCCGGCGAGCGCGGTGAATGTGGCTGAACCCCCTGACCGAGTCATCGGGTTCCATTCTGATAAGGAAATGATCATGAACACCATCAGCAGGAATCGCATGTCCCTGGTTTTCGCGGCCGCTTTGGTCGCAGTCGGCGTGCTGGCAGTCGTCAATTTGCAGCCGGCCCACGCCCAGCGCGAGGGAGATTCACCCGCCGTTTCCGGGCCGCACTACACGGTCGTGGCCACCGAGGGACACAACCTGATCGTCACCGACAATCACAAGAACGAACTCTTCTTCTACACCATCGATCAAGACAAGGAAATCGGCTCCGAACTGAAGCTGCGCGGCCATGTCGATCTGAATCATGTGGGCAAGCCCGTGATCAAGCCGGTCACGCACAAGGCCGAGCAGTCGGGCAATTGACGTGGAGACCCCGGGCGCTGGTTTCGTTTCCGCGCCTCGTCCTTTTCTTTATTGAGGAGTAGACCCATGAATCGTCTAATGTCATCGGTCGCACTGGCTGTGTGCGCCACCTCGCTCGCGCCTGTGACTACCGCTGTCGCACAATATCGCGCCGGTGCTTACCACAACCCCTACACCGGAAGGACCGTCGCAGGGGCGGGGTATCACAATCCATACACCGGCAACACGTACGCCCGGGGCGTCGCTTATGGCGGTCATGGGGCGGGCGCTGTCGGGGTGGGAAGTGTCAATCCCTACACGGGAGCCGTCATCGTGGCGGATGCGCAACCCAATCCATACACCGGGACGATCGTCGTGGACGAGGCTTATCCGGCTTCGTACTCGGGAGCAGTCGCCGTGGGAGGCGCCTACGCCGCTCCTTACGCGGGGGCCTCCGCAGCGGGGGCCGTCTATCACAATCCATACACAGGAGCGACCGCGGCCGGCGCCGCTTACCACAACCCGTACACAGGGGCGTCTGCAGCAGGGGCCGCTTACCACAACCCATCCACGGGAGCGTCTGCAGCCGGAGCCGCCTACCACAACCCCTACACCGGCACGAGTGCCGCGGCCACCGCCCATCACAACCCCTACACGGGTACGACCGGTACGTCGTCCGCCTATCACAATTCGGAAACGGGAGCGTCGCACTACGGTCATACCTCCTACAACCCCTATACCAACACGGCCCACCACACAGGAGCCACAAAAAATCCGTACACTGGGAACACCCATTATCACTCGTCTGGCGGCCGGCGATGAGCGCTGGGCGCCGGTGTGAACGATGCTTGAACCGTCGAATTCGCGTTGACGGCGTTGCCCGGTGGCGTTGCGGGTGCGATATTCCGCTCCACAATCGCGAGACCGTTCTGTGGACGCAGCATGTGTGATGCAACGGATTGAATCATGAGTTCCATGGCCGTCGGTGGGGTTGTGTTCGCGTGCATCTTCGGCGGTGCGCTCGTCGGCATGTTTCTTCGCGCCGTTCTGCCCGCCCATCATTTGAACGCGGAATCCAAGGACGTCGTGAAGGTCGGCACGGGCCTCATCGGGACGATGGCGGCGCTGGTTTTGGGCTTGCTGGTCGCCTCGGCAAAGAGTTCATACGACACCACAAAAAGCGAATTGACGCAGATGTCGGCCAACGTCATGCTGCTCGACCGCATCCTCGCCTATTACGGGCCTCAAGCGAAGGATGCCCGTGAAGCGCTCCGCCATGCGATTGCCCGGGCCGTGGATCGACTGTGGGCCGAGGGTAGTTCACCGGCGGCGCAATCGGCCCCAGCGACACCGGAGGGCGAGATCTTCTATGAGGCGATTCAGCAGCTCTCGCCGGCCAACGACGCGCAGCGCGCCATCCTCTCCCAAGTACAGAGCCTCTGCACCGATCTGGGCCGAACGCGCCTGCTGCTGTTCGCGCAGCGTGGCAGCTCGATCGCCTTGCCCCTACTGATCGTGCTGGTTTTCTGGGAAACCGCCGTCTTCGTCAGTTTCGGCCTATTTGCACCGAAGAACGCGACCGTTATCATCACGCTTCTCGTATGCGCCTTATCGGTATCGAGCGCGATGTACCTGATGCTGGAGTTGGACCATCCGTTCGCGGGACTGATTCAGATCTCCAGCGATCCGTTGCGCAACGTTCTCGCGCATCTCGGCCAATAAGCAAGCGAGCAGCGAAGGGAATACATGTTCGGGAACCCAATTGAGAGGGAGTAAAAATGAAGACGAGCTTCTCCACAATGACGTTTCTGGCGATGACTGTTTGTACGCTACTGATGACCGCCCCAGGTGAGGCTCAGCAAACCACCGGCGTTCCGGGTTCGCCCAGCGCGACGACGACCATCGACGGGAAACAGCTCCCGGCGCCCGACCCGAAGTTCGGCGGGGTGATCAAGGACGACGCCCTGCAATCGAAGGCTTGGTGGGCGCCGCGCGTCGTGCCCCCCAAACAGGCGCCCAACATCCTGCTCATCATGACCGACGACTCGGGCTTCGGCGTGCCGAGCACGTTCGGCGGCGTCATCCCGACACCGACGATGGATCGCCTCGCGAAGGCCGGCCTGCGCTACAATAACATCCACTCCACCGCGCTTTGTTCGCCGACGCGCGCCGCGTTGATTACCGGGCGAAATCATCACTCGGCCGGCTTCGGCGTGGTCTCGGAGCAATCCACCGGCTTCCCCGGCTACAACAGCATCATCGCCAAGGACAAAGCGACCATCGGCCGCATACTGCTGGACAATGGCTACGCCACCTCGTGGTTCGGCAAGAATCACAACACGCCGGCCTTCGAGGCGAGTCTGGTCGGGCCGTTTGGCCAATGGCCCATCGGCATGGGGTTCGAGTATTTCTACGGGTTCGTCGGCGGTGACGCGAACCAGTGGCAACCGAACCTCTTCCGCAACACCACGCAGATCTATCCCTTCCAAGGCAAGCCGGAATGGAACCTGGTCACCGGGATGGCCGACGACGCCATTGACTTGCTGTACCGCGTCAACCAGGTTGATCCGAGCAAGCC
>CAYMXF010000130.1:6011-8655 GCA_964393935.1 uncultured Planctomycetaceae bacterium | reverse complement strand
GTGAAGATGCAGCGGATGTTGTCGTGGGCCTTGAGCAGCGTCAGCCCCTGCTCGACGACGTGGTCCTTGTACTCGTGCATGGTGTTCATCGCCCCGCGCTTGATGAGCTTGATCACCCACCGCGGGTCCATATCGACGCAAAACGAGATGCCGCCACGATGCTGGGCGAGATGCTCGACCGCCAATCGCAATCGGCGCGGACCCGAAGGGCCGAGCATGAGCCAATCCGCCCCCTTGGGAAACGCCGCGTCGGAGAGCGTCGTGCTGAACTGCTCGTAATCGATGCGGAAATCGTCCATGTTCACGCGGCTCTTGGGCACGCCCGTGCTCCCGCCGGTCTCAAAGACGTAGATGGGTTTATTCGCCAGCGCCTTCGGCACCCACCGTCGCACCGGCCCGCCGCGCAGCCACTCATCCTGAAACGGCGGGAACTTGTCGAGATCCGCGTAGGCCCGAATCTCTTTTCGCGGGTCCCACCCGAGCGTCTTGGCGTACTCCAACCAGAACGGGCACCCGGACGCGGGATCAAAGTGCCACGCGACAACTTCGCGGACATGCGAGTCGAGCTTGGCTTTGGCCTCTTCGATTTTATTTTGCAAAGGTGGATTCATGGAGCGATGTCTATCGGTAACAATGAATCGAGATGACGTGAGCTTGGTTCAGGAAAACCGGCCGATAGGTATCTCCATTGTTCGGTCCGTCGGAATCGTACCTCGTCCGATCTCAGCTACACGGCGCACGACGGAGGCATCGTAATACCGAGCGCCGCACTTCTCGCAAACGCCGATCGGCACGTCCTCCAGCACTACAAAATTGCCCTTGTGCCGCAAGACCTCGCGGTCGACAACGCGCTCGCGCACGAGACCGCCGCAATGCTCACAGGTGAAATTATACATGGCGTCTATCTTACTCGATTTCGTATATCGTGATCACTAATAGCTGACCATCCTCCACAAATCGAACGACGATTCCCACCAAGGTCCGTAAATCACATGCCGTTCCGACTACCACGTATCGGATTCCTCGGGGGTCATGCGTCAACTCCTCATCGACACTGCCGGTCAAGATCGCCGCTTCCACATCCAGGATGTCTAGCCCGTCCGCCTCCATTTCATCATAGGCATGCTCGGAGAGTGCATACCGATGATCTAAAACCGCCTGACGGATAGCCTGCAAGAAATCCTGCGGCATCAATCACTCCGCCGCCGCGTGCTTCGCGCCCGCTTCGCTACCTTTATACGGCGCGGATTTCGCCCCATCCTGGATCGCAAACAACGCCCCGCGGTTTGTCACATAGAGCACGCCGTTGGCCGCCACCGGCGTCGTATAAACGCTGTTGTCCATGCTGTTCGTCGCCAGCAGCTTCTTCTCCTTGCCGTGTTTGAAGACCAGTACGTCGCCGTCCTCCGTCCCGAGCATCACCTTGTCGTCCACGACGTACGGCGAACCCCAGGCCGCCGCGAGCGTGTCATGTACCCAATACAGCTTGCCCGTCTTCTCATCGAGACAGTGCAAAAAGCCGCTCAGATCGACCGCGTAAACCAGCCCGTCGGCCACGGCGACCGTGGAAATCGAGCGGTGAAAATCCTCGTTGCCCAGGTGCCAGACCTTGCCGCTCTCGGTCACGTCGCCCGTCTTCGTCGCGTCGATGCTATATAGGTGCCCAATGCCCTCGCCGTGCTCGGGGTCCTGCCCGACGCAGAGAAAGACCTTTTCGTTCTGAATGACCGGCGTGGCGATGATCTCGTTGGCCGTGCCGCGTCCGCCGAGGACGTATTTCGCGCCCGGGGGATTGAGATTGAACTTCCAGATGAGCTTGCCGGTCTTGGGTTCGTAGGAATAGCACCATCCGTCGCCGCCGCCGAAGATGATCTGCGGCTTGCCGGCGATCACGCCGTAGGCCGGGCTCGACCATTGACCGTGAAACGTCTTCGGGCCGCACGGCGTCTGTTCCCAGACCACCTTGCCCGTCTTGGCATCGACGGCGACGAAATCCGGCGCGTCCGGCGAGGGATGGTTCAAGTGGCCCTCATCGACGCCGTTGGACGTGAGGACAAAGACGAGTCCATCCGCTACGATCGGCGAAGCCGTCGCCAGGTTGTGTACGAACACGCCGAGTTCGTCGATCATGTCGAGAACCCAGATGAAATCCGCGTCCTCTTTGTCGTGGTATTTTTCTTCCTTGTAGGGACCGTCGTTCTCGCCGTCGAGGAAGCCTTCGGTATCCGCGCAGATCAGTTCGCAACGGTTGCTGACGTAATAGATCCGGTTCCCGACCACGCAAGCCGTCGAGCAGATACCCTGTTCCGGCCAGTCGTTCACTCGCCCCGAGGGCAGCTTGTCGTGCGTGGCCTGCCAGAGTATCTTGCCGGTCTTTTCGTCGATGCACATGACCACGCCTTTGTCGCCTTTGATCGTGGGGCGATATTCGCCGGTGTTGTTCGTCCCGACGAAAATCTTGCCCTTGGAGATCACGGGGTTGCCGTAGGTCTGCGAGCCGAGCGGCGAGACCCATTTGATGTTGGTCCCCTTCTTGACGTCCCATTTCTCGGGAATGCCCGTCTCGCCGGAGACCATGTTGCGGTCCGGCGACCCGCCCCACATGGGCCAATCGCCCTTCTTAGCCTTCGCCAACGGTTCCGCG
>CAYMXF010000130.1:4661-5911 GCA_964393935.1 uncultured Planctomycetaceae bacterium | reverse complement strand
ATCATCGCCTTGTCGCCCTGTAGCTCGACGCGGAGCTTCATGCGATACCACGCGTCGGTCTTCATCTCGAACGGAATCTTCTTGCGCAAGCCGTGCTCCGGCTCGTCGCGCCATCGCGACAATTCCAGCTCCTTCATTTGCCCAAGAATGATCAACTCATAGCGGCAATTGATCACGCCCATATCCGGACGGAATCGCCGACGCGCGAGCGTACCGAGCAGGTCGGCCTGGACGGTCAGGCTCCCGGCGACGGGCTCACCGACAAATGCGCGCATCTTCCAGACCGGCGACGGTTTGCCTTTTTCGGCGAGCTTCTCCAGGACCTTCGATCCGTCTCGGGCGACGATCTTGGTCTTGCCCATCGCGCCGGTCCAACCGGGCGGGGGCATTCCCTCTTTCATCTCCTCAAAGGTCTCCTTGATTGGCGGCTTCGGAGCCACGCGGACGCGGGCCATCGCGGTGAGGCTGCCGATTTTTGCGTTGACCATGCCGGCGGTAAAGGCGGGCGCCGGTGGCGCGGTAAACACGCCGTCATCGCTCAACTGACCCTTCGCGGCGGTAAGGGACCACACTACTTTCGGCGTCGGCCCTTCGAGCCGAACGCCGCTTTCGCCGAACAGCCGGGCTTCGAAATGCACCGATTCACCGGGCGTCAAGCTCACATCACCCGGAACAATCAACATCGTAGTCGGCTTCTGTCCGGCTGCGCTACGTTCGGCTGCGAGAGAGGGAATTGGCGCGGTTTCGGACGTCTTGCCTTTGACGCCCAGGCAATACGAAGCATAGCGCGTCATGAAATAGACGCGGCCGCCACACACCGCCGGCGAACCGAACAACTCGTCGACAGTGTGATTCGGCCCTTCAAACGCGACCTTGCTCAGTTCCTCGGCGTGATCGCCGGCATCCTTCAGGATCCAGAACACGCCGTTCTGTTCGCCAACGTAGATCACGCCGTCGGTCGTCACGACCGCCGAGCCTTTGCCGACGCGGCCGAGCTTGAATTGCCACAGGGGCTTTCCGGTCTTCGCGTCGATGCAGTGAAGGTTGGCCGAGTTATCGACGTGATAGAGGCGGCCGTTGGCCAAGGCGGGGGATGCATAGCCCGCATCCAGGCCATCGACGCGCCAAACCTCCCCACTCTTGGTGATGTCGCCGGTCTTGCTCGCGTCGATGCAGACCAGCCGGCCCATCATGGTGTTGTCGACGTTTTCTTCGCTGTGCGAAACATAGAGGTACTTGCCGTCGACGAC
>CAYMXF010000130.1:0-4561 GCA_964393935.1 uncultured Planctomycetaceae bacterium | reverse complement strand
TTTTCCAAAGCAGGTTCTCGCCGCCGGGCGACCACTTCGTCACGACGGCCTTCTCGTAGGCCATGCCGGTATGCGCCGGGCCGCGCCAAGAAACCCAGTCCGCCGCGGAAGCGACGGTCGCGCTGACGAGTAGACTCGCCAACAAGAACGGCGAATGACGAATGACAAATGACGAATGACAAAAGGGCCCTGTGTAACCGTTGATTCTTCGCGCTAAATTTTTTTGTAATTCGTCATTCGTCATTCGTCATTCTCTCTTCATTGCAATTCGCCCGTTACGTCGTTCCCAGAGTCACTCTTCGCGCCTTCATCTCAAAACGCGGCAAGCTGCCGGCCGGTACGACCCGCACATCCGGCTTAAAGTAGAGCCGATCGTGGATCGCGCCGGCGACCCGCGCGGCGAGCCGCGCGCCGTCGACGCCGTCCGCCGGTTCGATCTCGATCCGAAGATCCGTCATCGGCCCCTTTCGCTCCACTTCCAACCGAAACTCAGCCACGCCGGAAACGCCCCGCACGATATCTTCAACGGCCGACGGGAAGACGTTGTTCCCGCGGATAATCAGCATGTCATCAATTCGCCCCAGGATACCGCCTTCCATCCTGGCGAACCAGCGGCCACAGGCGCACCGTTCCCGCAATAGCCGCGCCTGATCGCCGGTGCGATAGCGTAGGACGGGCCATCCCCACCGGCCGAGGTTCGTGACGACCAGTTCGCCCGTTTCGTCGTCGGGCACCGCCGCGCCGGTGCGCGGGTCGATGACCTCGACGATGAATTCGCTCTCGATCAGATGCACGCCGCCGGGCGCCTCCGCGCACTCGAAGCCGTGTGGGCCGACCTCCGTCAAGCCGGTGTGGTCGATCACCCGCGCCCCCCAGGCGGTTTCGATGGCCGCGCGGGTCGCCGGAAGACTCCCCCCGGGCTCGCCCGCGACGATGAGCAGCCGCACCTTCGAGCCGGCCACGTCGATCTTCTCCTGCGCGGCGACCTCCGCCATGCGCAGCGCATACGTCGGCGTACAGCAAACGACGGTCACATCGTTGGCGAGGAGATAGGCGAGGCGGGCCTGCGTGGACATCCCGCCGGCGGCCAGACAAAGATTTCCCATCGCCACGGCGCTCTCGAACGCCGCCCAGAAACCGATGAACGGGCCGAACGAAAACGCGAACAGCAGCCGATCCGCGGGCGTCACTCCCGCGCCGCGGTAAATGATCCCCCAACAGCGCTGCCACCACCGCCAATCCTCCGCGCGATCCATCACGCGGAGTGGCGCGCCGGCGCTTCCCGAGGTCTGGTGCAACCGGCAATACGTCGCAACCGGATAGGTCAGGTTCGTCCCATAGGGCGGATGCGCGGCCTGGTCCTGCTCGAGTTCCGCCCGCGTCGTGAGCGGCAGGGAGTTGAACTCGCGCACGGCCCGCTCGGCCGTCCACCCGGCGAGCTTGGTACGATAGAAGGCGTTTCGCTGAAGCACGTCGCCGAGCATCGCCGCGAGCTTGCGCTGTTGCAGCGCGGCCAGCGATGGACGATCCAGCGTTTCTTCTTCAAGGATGTTATACGCCATCGATGACCAGTACCTTGAGCCGTATTTAACCCGCTTATGCCGTTTGGCCCAAGCACCGCGTCCCGCAAAGGAAAGGTATCCGCTCCGCCGGCTACGATCGATGGAGAATGACGTCACAAACGCATCGTCGTACGCGAAGTGCCGGATCGTTCGCCGCGTCGACAATGGGATTGTTTTCTTTGCGTGCCCATTCCCGCCAATGGGGCGTCATGCGCGGATCATTGCGAAAAACCATCTGGAACTTTCGATCGACACAGCCGGGGGCGGTGACGTCGAAGTGAATATGTTCCGGGATCTTGAGCGCGACGCCCGGCTCGGGACGGTATTCACCGGCATAGCCGCCGGGACGAACCGTCCGAAACTCGAACCGCCCGTCCGCGCCCGTTTTTAGATAGGCGAATAGCCGCGCGTGAGGTTCATCCATGTCGCGTTGGGGCGTGTACGCGCCGGCCGCATCGGCCTGAAAGACGTGAATGATCGCTCCTGCAACGGGGTGATTTTTGTCGTCGCGCACCGTTCCGGAGACGATGAGCGGATCGCCGGGCTCGTCGGGCGTCGTCAGGACGGCGGTCGATTCCCGCGCGTTCAGACGCAGCAACTCTTTGAATCGTTCATTTTGATGAAAGTCCAGAAGCTGGGGGTCCGCCAACGCCGACTCTGCGTTCAGCCGGCCGTCTTTTAAGTCTTTCTCCACGAGGTCCAACCGCTCCTTGATCGGGTCGGTCATCGTGCGGGTCGCGCTGGCCGATGGCGAAGAAATCCTGGAGTAACGGTAGGGCTTCCAGGGGTATTCGATGGCATGAGCGACTCGTAGGGCGATGCCATTGCCTTGCAGCCCGGCGATGATGTGAAGGCTGGCGTCGATCCCGGCCGACACCCCCGCTGAAGTGATGATGTCCCCGTTGTCCACAAATCGCCGATCGCCATACACCGTCGCCTTCGGCGCCGCCGTACGCAGGGCGTCGACCGCGCCGTGCCAGGTTGTGACATCGTTGCCGTCCAAAAGCCCGGTCTTCGCCAGCACGAAGGCTCCGGTACAGACGGTCAGGATGTATTTCGTGTGGTTGTAGGTACGCTTGATCCACTGGATGACGTTGGCATCGTTGGCTACGTCGCGCGTTTGCCCGCCGGGGATGATGAGAATGTCCGGCTGGGGGCAGTGGGCCAGTGAATACTGAGGAGTAATCTTCACAAAGCCCTGGCTCGTGATCGGTTTGTCCTCGGCGGCGACGGTGAACACCTTGAAAGTGATGCCCGGACACTCCGCGACGGAGAACACCTCGCCGGGGCCGGCAAAATCGAGCAGCTCCACCCCGTCGAAGAGGAGGATCGCCACGTTCATGACCTCGCCTGCTTCGACGAGGGGCATTCTGCAACGGGAACATTCCCCGGGTGCGTCGTACAAAAAGTCGTGACAATCGCTGCCGCAGGGAGCGCAGACATATTTCTTGGTTTTGGCCGTTGTCGTTTGTGCCTGCGCGGAAACGGCGGACAACAAGACGGCGATGATCGTCCAGTAGAGAGCCGGAAACGGCTTGCGTCTGGAAGGGGTCATGGGGTCCTCTTGTATTCTGGTTCGGTTGTGCGGGTAGGCGGCTCGCTCTTTCATCCAAACGGACCGGCGTGCGGGGTCTCACGAAGCCGTGAATCGCGACAGATGAAACATTCCCAGTCCTTTGGACACAGGCTCCTCGGCCGCCATTGACGCCAGTGTCTTTCCGACGACCGGCGCGAACTTGAAGCCGTGCCCGGAAAACCCGCCCGCGATCAGCACGTTCTCGTGGGCCGGGTGGCGGTCGATGATGAAGTGGTCGTCCGGCGTATTGGTATAGAGACAGACTTTCGCGTCCAGCAGCTTGCCGTCGGCCTTGGGCAGGTGGCGTGAGAGATATGACCGGATGTCGGCCTGGTCGGCCGCCGTGACGGTTCGATCGACGGTGTCCGCCGTCGTGATCGCGCCGCCGTGGTGCCGCGCGACCTTGACGGCCGCGTCGCCATTGTGCGGTAGCCCGTAGTAACTTCGATCGCCCAGAAAATGAATGAAGACCGGCATCCGGCCGATGCCAAACTGCGCCGGCTCCTTCGGCTCAAACCACGCCTGCACCTGCCGCTCGATCGCAAGCGGCAGGCCGAGCTGCGCGGCGATAACCGGCAGCCAGGCGCCCGCCGTGATGACCAGATGGCGGCACTCGAATCGTCCGTCAGCGGTCTGAACCGTCGCGCCGCGCGGCGTCGCCGACCAATTCTCGACGCGCGTCCGCTGAAGAATTCGGCAACCGTGAGACTCGGCAAGTCGCACGTGCCCCGCGATGCACTTTTCCGGTAGGAGCATCCCGCCGTCGGTTTCGTAGAGACCCACGTCGCCGTCATTCGGCTGAAAGATCGGCCAGCGCCGTCGAACCTCGTCGCCGCTCAAAATCTCATGCGGCAGGTTGTGTCGAACGGCGCTCTCGCGCACCCCGCGGATGCTCTCATGTTCCGACGGTCCGAGGTTGAGGCAGCCAGTTACGTGCAGCAGCTTCTCGCAGGCCGCCGCCTCCAGTTCGCCCCACAACGAATAGCATTCGTGGAGCAGTGGGACGTAACGCGGGTCCTCAAAGTATGCCTTGCGGATCACCCGCGATCGGCCGTGCGAGCTGCCCCGGTCGTGTCCGACCTCGAACTGCTCGATCCCCAGGACGGAGAGCCCCCGCCGGGCGAGGTGGTAGCACGCGGCGCTCCCCATCCCGCCCACACCCAGGACAATGGCGTCGTAACGGGCCTTTTCCATGCCCGAATTGGACCCGCCCGGACCGGCCGGGACAACCCCTTCCCCCTCCCCGTTCCGCGCGGTACATTAACCGCCGGGGGTGGAACCGTTTGTATAAGGGCGGATGTTCATTTCGACCCCCAAGAAATTCCCAAGGAGTATCCAAGCCGGTGTCGCCGTAGCGTGGAAGCTGCGACCGCCCGGCCTAACCCAAGAGAAGGAGTAGATTCGATGAAGCGATGGTTGAAAA
>CAYMXF010000129.1:3637-8709 GCA_964393935.1 uncultured Planctomycetaceae bacterium | reverse complement strand
TTATCCCGCCGCGGATGTTTCAGCCGATGATCAACGGCATCCCAAGTGAGCCCAAACCGTTCACCATGTTCTCTGATGGTCATGGTGACACCGTCCAACGTCACCCGGCGCGGCGTGCGTCCCCTGGTCCACTTATCCCGCCGCGGGTCTTTCAGCCGACGGTCAATGGCTTGCCGAGTGAGGCCAAGCCGGGCAGCATGTTCTCTAACGGTCATCGTGATGCCGTCCAATGTGACTGGGCGGCCCTTGCGTTGGGGCTCCGGTTTGGCCCATCGCCAATTTCCGGGGCCAACGGGCTCTCCAGGAATAATCGGCTGGAGTTGAAGCTGCGGGGGCTTTGGTGCGACGGCTTTGCAGTAGCCGACCAAATCCTTCTCCCATTTGTCGCACAGTTGACCCGTCCTTTTTAGGCGTTTCCATTGAAAATAAAGCGGGATTCTCAAACTGCGCGGAAAAGGGAACTTCCCCCATCTGCTCGTTACAGCGCAAGAAGGGCATCCCCTGGTCTGTCCGTAACACAAATTCGAAACGACCACCGCTTTCTTGACGCCGCAGTCACAACGGCAGAGGACGCGAGCATATTTGTTGCTTCGGTCAATGTCGCCGATGACCGTCCATTTTCCCCAGCGGGTGCCCCTTAATCGCCGGTTCGCGCAGGAAGGGCAGCGCATCTTGGGGTTGGCCAGAAGTCTATTTCGGGGTACCATCCGTTGAAAGCCGCAACGACATTGGCAAAGAACTTGGCGCTCGCGTTTGTAGCTCGAAGGCGCGTGGCCCACGATTATCCAGCGGCCGACTCGGCGGCCGATGAATGAATCATCCGATTTCGTAGTGTGCTGTTTGGACATCTTTTTGTGGTTGGGACTCGCGTTGCATTTCGCTCTCGAACGCGGGAGAGATTATACTGTAGCCATCATCCGCCGGTCACGCCCCAGCGCCGGTGCAAATGGAGTCAAACGATGGCTGCCGCTACTCTGAAATCCGTCGAACCCCCTAACGCCTTCGACTACTTCAACGTCCGTTCGCTCCTATCCGAGGACGAGGTCGCCATCCAGGATGCCGTTGCGCGGTTCGTGGATGAGAAGGTTCTGCCGATCATTCCCAAGGCGTTCGAGGACCACCGCTTTCCCAAGGAGTTGGTGCCGGAGATCGCGGCGATGGGGCTCCTCGGTTGCAATATCGACGGCTACGACTGCGCGGGGTTGAACCACGTCTCTTACGGGCTCGTCTGCCAGGAACTCGAGCGCGGCGACAGCGGCGTGCGCAGCTTTGTCTCCGTGCAGGGCAGCCTGTGCATGTACCCGATCCTGGCGTACGGGACCGAGGAGCAGCGGACGAAGTACCTGCCGCGGATGGCCAAGGGCGAGGCGATCGGCTGCTTCGGGCTGACCGAGCCGGACGGCGGGAGCGACCCCGGGACGATGAAGACTCACGCGGTGAAAAAGGGCGGCGACTGGGTGCTCAACGGGGCGAAGATGTGGATCACCAACGGGACGATCGCGGACATCGCCATCGTCTGGGCGACGACCGAGCAGGGGATCATGGGCTTCCTCGTCGAGAAGGGGACGCCGGGGTTCACGTCGCGCGACATCCTGCGGAAGTTTTCCCTGCGAGCGAGCGTGACAAGCGAACTCTTCTTCGACAACGTCCGCGTGCCGGAGAGCCAGCGGTTGCCTGGCGCCATCGGGCTTAAGGGGCCGCTGGGCTGTCTGACGCAGGCGCGGTATGGGATTGCCTGGGGGGCGATCGGGGCGGCGATCGCGTGTTTCAAGGAGGCGCGGGAGTTCGCGAAGATCCGCGTCGTCTTCGGCAAGCCGATCGCGCACACGCAGACAGTTCAGCGGCGGCTGGCGGACATGGCCCGGCGGATCACGACCGGGCAGCTTCTCGCGCTGCAGCTTGGGCGGCTCAAGGACGCGGGCACGATGCACCACAGCCAGGTGAGCATGGCGAAGTGGAACAACGTGCGGATGGGGCTGGATATCGCCCGCGACGCGCGGGACATCCTCGGGGCCGGGGGGATTTCGATCGAGTGCTGCCCGATCCGGCACATGCTGAACCTGGAGAGCGTGATCACCTACGAGGGTACGGAGACGATCCACGAGCTGGTGGTCGGTCGGGAGTTGACGGGGTTTGCGGCGTTTTGATAGCTATTCTCCGGTGAGATTCGATATCATTTTGTGAGACCCCCAGTAAACTGTTTGAACAGATGACAATCGCAAAAAAACAGACTAAGAAGAAAACGAGCACGAAGTACCAGCTTAGCTGGCAGGTTCACCAGATGCGTCTTACGGCGTTTCCAAGCCCAGATGTTGCGGTTGCCGCCGATAGTTGGTGGCAGGATCTGATCGGAGAGCCTCCTGACGTTGAAGTGAAGGATCCCAAGACTGGCGGCCGTCAATATGAGGGTGCTCTGGCAATCGGCAGCCTGTCTCCAGGAAGGCTCGTTCTCGTGATTTCCCCGCAACGGATTGATTGGATTATTCAGGGCACCGAACATACAGAAGCTAACATGGTGGCCGACACCCTAGGTAATGCCGATCAAGGTTTTCAAGAGTTTGGCGCGTTCGCAAATCGATGGTTCGCTCTGAGTGGCTGTCCCCCCATGCAGCGCCTTGCGTTCGGTGGCGTGCTTTTGGGGCCCGTTGCCGATCGGGCCACCAACTATCGGTTGCTTTCAAAGCGCATTCCCGTACGAATCGATCCAGCAGGGTCAAGTGACTTTCTATATCAGATTAACCGCCCTCGCCGATCACAAATTGAGCTATTTAAGCCGACGCTTAACCGGCTAAGTCGATGGTCCGTCATGCGACGAAGTACCATACGCGTAGAACTATCAGGACCAAAGGCACAAACACATCAGCAAGAGCACGGGTCGGTGTGCCGGCTTGAACTAGATGTCAACACTGCGCCAGACTACGATGTTGTCATCGAAAGAAGCAGGTTGGCCCCAATCTTCGAGGAACTCGTCCGACTTGGAAAAGAAATCGCAAGAAAAGGGGATGTGAGGTGATTAACACAGCAGACACATTATCGCCCTGGGCGAGCGACTCCGCCCCGGTTTCAAGCACAGCCCAGCCGCCTATTCTGAGAGCACCAAGGCAGGCAGTCCAAACTTGGGATGATGCGCAAACGTCTGCGCTGTACCCGATCACCGATACGAGCAATGAATGGGGCTCGACAGCGAGGCGAAGCGTCAATCGCGACCTTTATTACACGGTTACTTTGGCGATCCACGGCGCGTTTGCAGAAAACTTTGAGAATGGGATTGAAAGCGAGTTGTCGCGGGAGATCATCCCGTTAATTGAAAGACACGGTGAACAAGCCATTGAGCCATTAGCCCATCTCTTAGTATACGAGGTTGCGCAGCCCGAAACAGCCGCCGAAGTGCTTAGGTGGTTGGGGCGAATACGGAACCAAGCGACCCACGGTTATCGCCGCTGGCTTCTTGAAAGATGCCTATTGTGTTCCTCGACAGCCGTTCGTGACGCGGCAGCGTTGGGCCTGGTGTCGCTACGAGACGCGCATGCGATGAAATACTTGCGCGCGGCTATCGCCGCCGAGCGCAATGCGGAGCTAAGGGAAGATTTGCAACAAGCTGCGGATGCATTGGAGAGCGTTGTTGTTCCGTGACCCTTTTCCTTTTCCAGGTGACGAAGCCCCGATGGAACAAAGACCCAATACCCCCCTGGGTCCCAGACGATGATTTTCCTGCGGTGCCGATGTCTGACTTCAGGGTGGGGACGGAAGGAAGACTCTCCGTCTGGCATATTGAAGACGATTCTTCCAACTTGGATGAAATCACAACAGCATTGGCGTCCACAAAAGATCATATTGCGAACGTTGATTTCTTGCTTTTTGAGCAGGACCTTATCGATGGCCTGGGAATCGGAATCGAAGCCAACCCCGGCAATACTCCGCTTCAAGCAGCGAATAGGTGGCACCGAGACCTCGTCAAGGTCTCGGCCTACCGCCTCTTTTGCTTGGCGAGGAAGCTATTTTGGAACGCACAAAGGCATCGGATTCAAGAAACCGAGGTTCAGAATCGAATATCAGATGGTATTCGGGAGGGCCGCATAGACCGGCAGAAGATGAAGCCAATGCTTGCAAGTGACCCCAAGCTGGGATGATAGCAGTCAGGCATCGGATGAATCAGCCGACAGCGCGACAACAGTAGATGTCCCCTTACACCAAGCAGCGCCAGCCTCAAAGCTCCAAGATCCGGCACATGCCGAACTCGGAGAGCGCAATCGCCTACGAGGGGACGGAGACGATTCACGAACAGGTGGTTGGGCGGGAGTTTACTGGATCCAGCAAGGCCTGATGTATAGGCCGGAAGATCACACGTAACCCCCTGTCCTGAAACGAGTTCGCGTATACTAAAGTGAAACTAATTTATGCAAAATTAGTTTTACCTCAATCGTCAGGATCGCTGGAACCGCCCGGCTCAGCGGTCGTAAGGATTCGCCCGTCGGGATGGCTAACTCCGAGGGGACGGAGACAATCCACGAGCTGGTGGTCGGGCGGGAGCTGACGGGGTTTGCGGCGTTTTAAGGATGATTGCGGGCGCAGGCGGTGCAGGATTGTCCGCCCGCGACGGCAATGCGGTCATGGAGTGCGCATTATGAGGGGGATCGTCGTCGTTGTTGTTCTGGGCCTGGTCGGCTCAAAGGACGTGGTCCGAGCCCGCATGGAAGTCGAGGGGACGCGTGCGATCGTTCAAGTACTCGAAGCACAGGCCAACCACTGGTCCTCCGTATACTCCACAAAGGAATCGAGCGGGGTCGGTTGTTTTGACAAGAACGGGCAGCCCCGTGTTGGCATGGCGATGATGAGCAATGTTGGACCATCCCTTGTTGTTCAAGATGAAAAAGGGAAGAAGCGGGCAGCGTTGCATGTCTTTCCTAACGGCCCGGGCCTTGCCCTCGAACAAGACGGGATTCCCCGGCTGAATCTCGGCTGTTCCCAATTTCTTGGAGCCCCGCAGGAAGGGGAAAAAAAACAGACCATATCTTCGATAGTAATTCGCGATAAGACAGGGATGCCAACTTGGCAAGTCCCTTGACGGCCAC
>CAYMXF010000129.1:0-3537 GCA_964393935.1 uncultured Planctomycetaceae bacterium | reverse complement strand
GGCCCACATGGGTCACGAGAGGGCATTCGCAGTATTCGTCTCCGGCCCGGCTATCGTTGAGGCCCGGCGGACAAACCACAATACGAACCAAGATATCATCGCGTATCGCGAGCATCACATCGGGATTCGTGGACCTCATGCAGGCTCCGGAATGCCAAGATCGCGGCAGATCTTCCGTGCAGTGAAGTCGTTGATCTCGCGATGGCGCGGGACGCTTGAAGTACGGTCTGCGGAGGAATTCACGAAGATGCCATGGCGGGCGCCTTCGCGTAGCAGCGAGCAGCCGTGACGCCGTAAATGCCGAATCAGGTCCGCCCGCTTCACCGGCCCATCTCAACAGCAATTGCTTCGCGCGAGACCACGCGGCCGCGCCGGCGACGCGACAGTGACACATTCGCCTTCAAGACCATCTTCAGGGCGTCTCGGAGATTGGCCCGCGCCTCGGTCATTGTCCTTCCCTGCGTGTTGACGCCAGGGATCTCCTCGACGAACGCGGCGATCCAGTCTCCTTCCCGGCGATATACTGCGGTGAACTGCCTTCTTGCAATCATGGCGACGCTCTCCTATTGATCCACATGTGCTAATTCTATTCACTACCCACACAACCGCCAAATAAGTATTGCTTAAAAATTGTACGCCGTTAACCATCCACGATTTTTGCCCACTCGACGCGCATCGGGGCAGGGGTAGCTTGCCACGCTACGGTCGGGCTAACTTCGTGGCAAAGCGGGCAGGCAGTGACGACGTGGACGCCGCCGCAGTGGGGGCATTGGTTGGAATAGGCGAAGGTATCGAACGCGCCGCCGCAATTGCATTGCCAATAGTCGCCGGCCGGCGGGGGCTCGCCGCAGCGCGGGCAGCGGGCGTTGGGCGATCTCGGACCGTCGTAGATGGCCGCCAGGGCGCGGGCGCTCTTGAGACCCCCGAGGCTTCTTGACGCGCCGAAGATGGCCAGCACGATCAGCAACGGGTTGCGGTTGATGGCGGCGAGCACGATGACGGCGGCCGCGCCAATGAGGCCGATGGTCGCCGCGACGGTCAGGCTTTTGGGCAGTCCCAGGAAGAACCACAGGATGGATTGGAGGATTTGTCCGCCGTCGAGGGGGTAGATCGGCAGCAGGTTGAAGGCCAGCAGGAGAATGTTGATCGTCGCAACGGACGAAAGGTATTGGCTGACATCGTCGGGCATCGACGGCCAGAGATTCGGCAGGACGATGACCGCGCCGATGGTGATCGGGACGAGGGCGACGTTGACGAGGGGACCGGCGGCGATGCTCCAGAGGACCGCGCCGGGCCGGCGCGGCGGGTCGACGTAGGCAACGCCGCCGAGCGGCCAGAGCAGGATGCGATCGGCACGACCGCCGACGGAGCGGCAGGCGAGGGCATGGCCGAATTCGTGCAGCAGGACGATCACGAAGATCGTCAGATACTCGGCGACGTTCCAAGACAGGGAAGCATAGATTTTTTTCCGGAGTTCAATCTCGTAGGCGGCGACCAGCAGCCAGGACCAATGAAGAAAGACGTCGATCCCGGCGAATCGGAACAGGCGGATCGTACCCGAGAAGCCGGGTTTCGACGGGGGAGTGTTCATCGCGGCGGATTATACCCCGGCGGGAGAGCGAGGATTCTTTCTGTTGACGAAAAAGCCCCAGGCAGGGTTTCCCCGGGGCTTGGTTGGATGAGCCGATAGGATTTTAAGAAACGGTCCGCGCCGAATCAGCCTCGGCCAAATCCGCCACGGCCGCCGCCGTGACCACCGCCGCCGCCGGGGCCCCAGCGAGGCGGTTGGATGCCGCGGGCTTCCATCTGCTTTCGCATCGCGGCGAAATAAGCCATTCGCTGGGCCATCTTGTTGGGATTGCGGGTCTCGGAATCGGTTTTTTGCTGCTCCCTGCTGCGCTCGCCCATCGATTTCCGCCAGCGCTCGCGCTCTTTTTCGCGTTCCTTCTGGCGCTCCTCCTCGGACTTACCGTCGGCCTTGGCTTTTTCCTCCTCTTCGCGATCGCGGTCCTCGCGCATCTTGCGGAACTTTTCCATCTCGTCGATCTGCTTGTTGAGGATTGCCTCGCGGTCTTCCGGCTTGGCTTTGTTGTACTCGTCGACGGCCTCGTCCATGCGCGATTCCCAGACGTTTCGCATGCTCATGGCGAGCTTGTCGCGCTGTTCCTGGGTGAGCTTTTCATCGCGCATCTTCTCGCGGAACTCGTCCATCATCTTGCCGGGGTCCGCCTTGGCCTTGGCGACTAATTGCTGGGTTTCATTGGGCTGTGGCTTGGAGAAGGCCTTGCTCAAGCCCCAGGCGCCGGCGCCGAGGACGACGACACAAAGACAGGCGATCAACAGGGTTTTTGAGTTTTTCTTTTCGTTCATGGGTCAAACTCCATCGTTTTCAAAAGGCCGCACCCGCGCCTAGTTTTCATAATCCGTCACATGGCTGTCATTATACACATATCGACGGGCGCCGGGCTTGCCGCCCTCGCCGTGGAAGTTGTCGATGTCACGAAAGATCCAATAGGTGTTTTCCAGGATATGGGTTCCTAAGAATTCGGCGCGGCGATCGAGGACCTGCTTGAGCGACCGGCCACCCAGACGGCTGCGGTATTCGTAGCTGCTCTTTTCAGTCGAATAATACGTCTTGTTCCCGTGGGGCGGCCCGCGGTCGATCGCGCCGATGTCCCCGGGGCAGGCGAAGACCTTGGGGTCGGGACCGATGTGGTCGGCGAGAACATCCGGGATAAGAATCGCCTCGCCGTTTTCAATCGGGAAGGGGTCGATGGAGGGCATGAAAGATCCGAACGGGTAAATATCACCGCTGCCATCCAGGTAGGAGCGCATGGCGACCATGAGCTGGCGGAGGTTGTTCGAACAGGCGGTCCGCCTGCCCCGCGAGCGGGCGGCGCTGAGGACCGGAACGAGAATGCCGATCAGGATGGCGATGATCCCGATGACGACGAGCAGCTCGATCAAGGTGAAGCCGAGGCGACGTCGGTACTTTGGGAAGATGGAGGAATCTGGTTTCACAGTCGTACCAATGGAACGAATCAATCCCAGGGAGATTCCCTAGGGGGATATAGTATAAACGAGATTGACGGCATGTTTATTCGCGAGAAAGCGCCCGATGCAACTATTTCGATGGCAAGGGGTTGCGAAGGGGGGCAGATGGTTGGAAACGGCACTAACGTTGGGTCCGACTCTTTCTTTTCCGGTATGATGGTACGCATGAGCTTCTGACCCGACGGCCCGTTATGGACGGGGCGGCGCTGGAAGCGGCAGAGTTCCCCGACGCAAGTCGGCAAACCGCGAAAGGACCCACCCATGTTCAGACATCAATCACAAGAAAGACGCTGCATCCTTCTATCGCTCGCCGCCATGCTGGTCGTCTCCGCCCTGGGGACCGGCCGGGCGAGCGCTCAGCTCATCATCACCGAGATCATCGACGCGACCGGTGACGGCGCGGGCCATGGCCTTGGTGGTCCTGGCGGCATCGCCGTGGACGCCGCGGGCAACGCCTACGTGGCGGGACAGTTCAGCAACAAC
>CAYMXF010000128.1:0-8730 GCA_964393935.1 uncultured Planctomycetaceae bacterium | reverse complement strand
GATGGTCGTCACCGGTCATTACAACGAGTTCATCAAGACCAACGTGTTCGCCATCGGCGGGATGACGATCTCGCTGGTGTTTGGCGCCCTCTACGCACGATCGGCCGCACGATCGAAGGGCGGGGCTATGTTGGGCGGCTTGGTCGTAGGCGGCGCCGGCGCCCTCTTGGGAATCGCCGTCTCGTTTCTGCTGGGCGACGTGCCGGCGGCGGTCCTGGCGTTCGGAACGGCCGGCTCCGCGGTCGCCGGACTCATCGGAGGGATTGTCTTGTACTCGATCGCGGGAGCGAAGCGTCGCTGATGCTTCGTTCGTGATCAGGGTAGATGGATGCCGGGACCGGGCGGCAAGTTGATCGTGTACGCCGAGATTCGCATCGCTGATTCCATCCTCTTCACCACAGAGAAGAGCTTGGATCGCTCCGACTTTGTCGATACGATTCCGCGGTGGCCGCATTCAGCGCCAATTCCGTTCGGCGTGAACATCCCTCCAAAGTTCTTCGCCGAACTTTAGGGCAAGTCTTCACCCCCGCGCCCATCGCCGATTGGATGGTCCGTTGGGCCCTGGCGAATCGTCCCCGGCGGATACTCGACCCGGCGGTCGGGCCGGGCGCTTTCGTCGAAGCCATCGAACGCATGTTCGCAAATCGCCGAGCATCGAACAAGCCGCGGATCGACCTTTGCGATGTCGATGGTCGAATGATTCGGTGCGTCGGTGAAAGGCGACAAGGCGTCGCGGTCCGCCTGCGTCATGAGGATTTCATCTCGGGCGACTTTCGCGAACGATACGACGCGATCGTGGCAAATCCGCCGTACGTGCGCCACCACCATTTGAAGTACCCGGAGTCCGTACTCAGAGTGTTGGATCGGATTTGCCGGCGGCGGCTGAGTCGACTGACGAATCTGTACGGGCTATTCCTGATCAAGATCTGGTCGCTCCTGTCGCCGCGCGGCCGGGCGGCGGTGATTATGCCGGCCGAGTGGCTCAACGCCGACTTCGGCGTGCCGTTGAAGGCTTTCCTGCTGGAAGAAAACGCCATCGACGCGATCGTGCACTTTGATCCCGCCGTACGGGTCTTTGATGACGCGCTGACGACCTCGGCGATCCTCCTGCTTCGCCGCGGGCGTCAGGCGCGCGAGCCGGTACGCTTGTGCAAGGTCTCGACCATCCAAGAAATGCGAGGCTTGAACCTGAATCGTCGCGAAGGCGTCTCATCGAGCCAACTCGATCCAACCGCCAAGTGGTCCGCGCTTTTCGACGGGAAGCGGCCGGTCGGCGCGCCGATTGCGAAGTTGGGCGACGTCGCCTCATGCGTGCGAGGCATCGCTACCGGAGCGAACGACTATTTCACGTTGAGAGAATCAGACCGGCGTCGTTGGCGGATCGACCGGCGCGACCTGAAGCCTTGCATCACCAAGGCCCGGCAACTCGACGGAGGCCTTACGACGGCCGCGACGGTCCGCCGATTGGTCGAGGAAGACGAGCGTATTTATTTGTTATCACCGCGACGACCTCTATCGACGGCGGTTCGCAACTATCTCGCCGAGGGGCGGCGGCGCGGAATTGAACGGCGTTATTTGCCGGCGCATCGGCCGGTCTGGTATTTGCCAGAAAGAAGGCGACCGGCGCCAATCCTGGTTTCGGTTTTCGCCCGCGGGCAGTTTCGGTTCGTCCTCAATCGTGCAGGCGTGCTGAACTTGACAGCCTACCACGGCATTTATCCCCGCACGGCGAGCAATCGCGGCATTCGCCTGCTCTACGAATACTTGGCGAGCGGAGAGGGGCAACAGGAATTACGGCGACAATGCCGGATTTACGCCGACGGGCTGCTGAAAGTCGAGCCGCGTGACGTGGAAGCCACGGCCGTTCCGCGATCACTCACATCTCACCTATCGTCTAAAAAATAGGGTGATCCAATTTTGGGGGCCGGCGATGGACAAGCGGTGATAATACAGCGGTTAGAGCGGTTACCGTCTGTTCGTTTGCCGCGGCCATCTTTCATGGTATGATATTCGTGGACGGCGGAGGTTGCTTCCACACCTTCGCAGGTCGACCGCCCGCAATGCTCGCCTGAACGCCTCGCGGAAGGATGATCCAACCATGTTCTTAAAACTGAGATCGAATCTGAAGGTAGAGGGCCTGTCCTGTCTATCCATCCGCCGGGCAATTGCTTTGCTGATGGGCGCGGCGCTGCTGCCTTGGGGTTGGGGCTGTAACTCTTCTCAGTTCGGCAATCAGGCGCCTACAAACGAACTTGCGGGGCCGAACGCGCCGGTAACTGCCCAAGACGCGGCCGGGCAGGCGCTGCGGGATATCGAGGAGGCGGACGTCGTCAAGGTCGTCGGCGCCAAGGTCTATGTCCTGAATCGCTTCAAAGGGCTGATCGTCATCGACGTAACGAATCCCGATGCACCGGCCGTCATCGGTGAGCTTGACCTTCGCGGGCGCGGTGTGGAGATGTACGTTGTCGGAGCGCAGGTCTTCGCCATCCTCAGCGCGGATTATTACGTTCCGTATCTAGGCGGGCCCGGCGTGGTCGTCGATTCGAGCGCACCCGTGCCGCCGCCGCCGGATTTCGGAGGCAGCCAACTTGCGATCATCGACGTATCGGACCCCGCCGCGCCGGCAGTGCAAGGGAAGATCAACCTGGTCGGATTCGCAAGCTCGAGCCGGCGCGTCGGCGACGTGATCTACGTCGTGGGCGAGAATTTCACTCCCTATGGCGGGCCGGTGCCGGTGCCGGACAGCGGCGTGCAGGAGGGCTTCGTCGCGTCGGTCAACGTCGCCGATCCGTCGAACATCGTGCCGGTCGAGCGAAAGACGTTCTCCGGTCAATCGCTGGCGATCCATGTGTCGCAGGAGACGATCTTCGCGGCGGGACAAGTCTATGACTTCGACAGCGGCGACACATTCACGCACGTCCAGGCGATCGACATTTCCGATCCGGCGGGGGCCATCGCCCTGCGCGGAACGGTCGATGTCCCGGGCTTCATCCGGAACCGCTTTAACATGGACGACTTTCAAGGCGTATTCCGCATTGCGACAGAATCGAACGGCTTCGGTTTTCAGAAGGTCCGCGTGTTTACGTATGACTTGACGGACCTCGATGCGATCACCGCCTTGGGGCAGGTGGAGGTGATGCAAGGCGAGTCGCTTGAGGCGGCGCGGTTCGATGGAGCGCAAGGCTACGTCGTGACTTTTATGCGCGTCGATCCGCTCTTTGTCGTCGATCTCCGCGATCCGGCGCATCCGGCGGTGACGGGGCATTTGGTCGTGCCGGGGTTCTCGACGCATCTCGAACCGCGCGGGTCGCGGCTGATCGCTGTGGGCGTGGACGACACGGACGGGCGGCGGCCGGCGGTGGCGTACTACGACGTGTCCGATCCGGCGGCGCCGAGCGAGCTTGGGCGGGTCGTGCTCGGTCCGCCGGGCTCGTTCACCGATTCGGACGCGATCTACGACGAGAAGGCGTTCAAAGTCGTGGATGAGTTAGGGCTGATCGCGATTCCCTTCCACCATGAGGAGTTCAACGGCTCAGGGCCGCCGACGCCGGTGCCGCTGGGTGGTTCGGTCCCGTCGGCGGAGAGCGACGGGTCGCAGGCGCCGACGTGCATCAACGGCGTGCAGCTCGTCGATTTCAATGACACGGCGCTGGCCGAGCGCGGATGGTTCGAGCATCGCGGTCGCGTCGAGCGCGTCGGTGTCGTCGGCGAGCGGGTCTTTGCCCTGTCGCAGGTTGCGTTTCAAACGGTGGACATCTCCGACCGGGACCATCCTACGAAGGTCGGGCAGGTCGATTTCTTCGGGGCGGACGATATTCCCTACTATGCGGACGATTGCGGAGGCGGCTGGCGGCCGATCGACGTGCCGGTCGGCGACAATTCGTTGGCGGCTCTGTTGCAATTGCTTTTCGGTGGCGGGCTCTGCGGGGCGGTCGGCGTTTTGCCGATGCTGTTTATCCCCGCCGGTCTCTTGGTCCTAAAGAGGGCGCGGCGATCATGAGGGAGCACGACTGAAGTCGCCCTACCTCGGTCCGCCAAAGGCGGACCGGGGCGGGACAGCCGACCGCACAGGTTAAGAGCCTGTGCCACAAAACGGCAGCCAATGCCGGCACTTACTTGCGCGTGTAGACGACTTCGAGGTTCTTGAATTCCTTGCCGTCGGGAGTGGTGTCGTACATTTCGAGCACGTGCTTGCTGTCGCTGAGGATCCGATAGACGCTTCGGGCGGTCTTGGACTTGCCGGTCATGGGGCAGTCGTATTGACCGGTGTAGGTGATGATCTTGCCGGTGGCATCGGCGGTGCCTTCGGAAACCATCAGGCCGGTGCCCATCGAGTCCGTCCAGATGGAGACGTACTTTTTCTTGAAGTTGTCATAGCCGGACAGACCGATGCCGCTGAAGGGGCCATCGTCGGATTGTCCCTCGTGCTCCTGCATGACCCAGCGGCCACCGAGGAGGACCTTAAAGTTCGACACGCCTTTGCCCTCGCTAGCGGGGGCGTCGGGGTCCATCCAGAACTTACTGACGGTGTTCCACGCACCAGCGGCCGACGCGAGCCTTCTGTGTTCGGGGCCGGGCGTGGCAAGCTTTTGACACTGCTCCATCATCTTCTGCATCTCAGGGCTCATCTCCTTGCCCTTGGGTGGGCTCTTGTCGTCGGAGACAACCTTCGTGGTGACGAAGGCGGTCGCGACGACGAGGGCCAGCGAGCCGGCGATCCATCGGAAACGGGTCGTGTGGGACTTCATGGGAAACTCCTCTTGCATTCGTGCGGCGAGCGGGACCGCGCCCTCGTCGCCGACCACACAGCCGGCGGCGTCAAGGCGAAGGCGACGGTATCGCTTGCCTGACCTCTGTAGACCGGGGCGCCACCCCGGTGTTCACGGTCCTAACACTAGCCAAACACTAGAAGGCTGTCAAGGGCCTCTGGAGCGATTTTTTCTTTGTCCGGTACGACTACGGGAATACCCGTAGGGGAGGCTTGGGACCTGAGGCTTGAGGCTTGGGGACAACGAAACGTCGGAATCTCACGCAGAGGCGCAGGGCCCGCAGGTTGTAGGGCGATGGGGAAAAGAATATGCGGAAACGAGCGGAAACGAACGGAATCGTCGCAGGCTTGGGCATGAGAAGAGCCGGGCGAGTCATGGTTGAATTATTCAAGAAAAAAAGAGGTTGGCTGAATTAGCCTGAATTTTGTGAATTTTCGTCGATTGCGGCTTGAAAATGAGGGTGCGGGGAAACGGTTCAGGTTGAATTCAGGTTGCGAGGTTGAATTTCTAAGGAGACCTGAGTCCTGAGACTTGGGGCTTGAGAAAGTTAACAACTTTTTCGACATCGTTGATCGTCCTAACGCGCGGATACCGCGCTCGCGACCGAGCGGACTTTGCCCGGTTCGGCGATACCTAACACTAACCAAACAATATAGCACGGAAACGGGGAAAGGCAAGTGGGAAAAATCAAAATGTCGAAAACGGCGAAAAGTAAAAATAAGGCGGGAAGTGAAGACATGCAACGAGCGTTAGGGTTGGATGCAGTCGTCGGTGATCAAGGATTTCGGATCGGGGTAGTCGGGCGGGATGCCGGGGGAGGTGCGCTATTGTGAATGGAAGATCGACTGAATCCGAGCCTGAATCTCGATGAGCGGCGCGCGTTCAAGCGATCCAAGCCGCCGCATGATCATTTTCTTTGAAATCGTCAACGGTTTTGTCCACTTTACAGAAGATGTTTTGCGGAGGCCCGTTTGAGGAAAGAACGCCTCTGTCACAACAATGGGGAACGCATGCTTATCGGTTGAGTCCGACGCAGAACTAATCGGCACGAGAATGACGTCTTCCCCCGCGTTGAAGGCCTCCGTTGAGACGATTAGGGCCGGGCGGACCTTGGCTCCGCTATCGTCCGTGAACGGGTAGTTCAACAGCACAACGTCTCCGCACTTCATACCGGCTCGCCGTCCGTGGGCGCGTAAATGTCTTCCTCTGGACGATCCCAGAAATCTACGACACCCGACACCT
This sequence comes from uncultured Planctomycetaceae bacterium, assembly GCA_964393935.1. Classification (GTDB taxonomy): domain Bacteria; phylum Planctomycetota; class Phycisphaerae; order UBA1845; family UTPLA1; genus DATEMU01. Next base: position 2,719 of record CAYMXF010000128.1, on the reverse strand, counting down.
CGATCAGACGCATCACTTGTTTGGCCGTGGGATCGGTGGGCGCGGGAATAATCTGCGTCATTTTTTTCCCGCCGATCGTCGCGGCCCCGTCGCTGGCGACATCACGCGGCTGCATTCGGATTGGTTTTGGTTCGAGTGGGACTGCGTTCATGTCATCACCCCTCTATCTTCACAGCTTCAAAAGGTCTTTGTAATAGGATTTGTCCGTTTCCATAAAAGCGGATGTAATAACGGCCGGGCTCGGGGAATGTTACGTTGTTGATCTCGAACGTGAAGTCGCAGATCGTCGTCGGTTCGGTGCCGGATGGGGGAGGGCCCTCGACACTGAAAATAACCTGGTCGGTCTCGGAATGGGCAATATCCAACTTGACCAGGCTGTTCGGGCGAATGTCGGTGACCGAGGCGTAAACCGAGAGACGGCCGTGCGTAGCTGGGAAGCTCCTGGCCCTTAGGGTGTTGAACAATCCGACCAGGGCGGTCTTTCCGCCCGATTCCTGGTAGACGTTGTCGCAGACAACGAGTGCAATGGGGGATGGTTTGGTCGTGCTAGGCATCTTATTCCATTAGTTACACGCGGGAACAAACTCGTAACGCCAAAGGAAGAATATGATCGTATCGCCGCACTACCGAAAGGCCCTATCTAGTATAGACTTCGGACCAAAACAACGCAAACCGCTATCAAAACCTGGCTTGATTGATTCAAGTCCTAACGTGTAGAAAAGCCGGTTTCGACTCTTATCAGACTTGCCCGAGCACAAATCCTGGTTGGATGGCATCTTCCGTGATCAAAGAGGCGGGGTTGCCATAGTCGGGCGGGATGCCGGGGGCGGTGACGGGCTCGCCTTTTTCGAGGCGGGCGGCGACGGCGAGGTTCAAATCCAGCAATTGCTTGAGGAGGTCGGCCTTGGGGTTGAAGCCGTAAGCGACGAGGACGGCGGCGGCGAGGGCGGCGTGGGCGTCTTTGAGGGGGTTCTTGCCGGGGAGTTCGAGGGTGCGGTAGAGGGCACGGAGACCGCCTTTGATGTTGGGGAGGGTCTCGGCGCGGATGCGGCGGACTTCGCCCGGCTTGACACGGCTCACTATGAACTCTATAAGTAGCGTCCATGGTGACACTAGAGACAACGCTTCGAAAGTTCCATCAAGCGCTTGGGGCACCGTATTACTCGGGAGACGGATACGCCATCTATTGCGCGGACTGTCTTGCGTCACTGAAGCAGCTGCCGCCAGATATCTTCGATCTGACCGTAACTAGCCCTCCCTACAATATTGGAAAAGAATACGAACAGCCGTTGCCTCTGGAGCGATACCTTGGCTGGTGCGAGCAGTGGCTAAGCGAGGTCTACCGAACGACAAGACCCACTGGCGCGCTTTGGCTCAACGTCGGGTACATCGCGTTTGAAGGCAGGGCGAAAGCAATACCGTTGCCGTACCTGCTGTGGAATCGATCTCCTTTTTTTCTAATCCAGGAAATGGTCTGGAACTACGGTGCAGGTGTCGCAACGACAAAGTCGTTATCGCCTCGTAACGAAAAATTCCTTTGGTATGTGAAACACCCTCAGAAGTACACGTTTAACCTGGACGCAATACGCGATCCGGAGGTCAAGTACCCAAATCAGAAGAAAAATGGAAAACTGCGATGCAACACCATAGGTAAGAACCCTTCGGACGTTTGGCAGATCGCAAAAGTAACGTCCGGCGAAAACCGATCCTCTCCCGAAAGGATGCCACACCCCGCACAGTTTCCTCTGGACTTGGTGAATCGACTTATTCGAGGGTTTTCGAACCCAGGCGAAGTCATTCTCGACCCGTTCATGGGTTCGGGCACGGTTGCCGTTTCCTGCCTTGAACATGGACGGACTGTGATCGGGCTCGAGGTCAACGAAGCTTATTGCGAGGTAGCCGCACGACGCATTCAGCGGTTCCAAGACAACAGGCGATCACGGCTCTTTCAAGATGGATCGTAGCATCCTGCCAGGAGAACTTCGTTTGCATGTTTGATCCTCTCAAGACGCATCGGCAACTCCGTGGTAAACGAACGGAGATCGCCAATTGTGTGGATGCCGATCTTGTCGAATTCGTCGGCGGTCTTGGGCCCTACGCCGTCAAGGAGAATAATTGGCGCGTGTTGTCTATAGGCTCCGGGGATAGCGATCAGCTTGCAATCATAGACAGATTTCTTCAGACCAGCCATTTGCCCCGTTGGCGATTCTTGAGGATTCCAGTCATCGGCGTCGATCCACCCAAATCGCAATAACGTCAGGGTTTGCTCGAAGAAGTTTACCGTAAGGTAAAACCCAGATTTCTCCTTTTTAACAAGGAGCTCGTTTTCCGCTTTTTGTCCGTAGCTCCGGTTGCCGTAAACCTTAAAGCCGAGTTGGCCGGAGGCCTTGATCTCGATTGAGAATGACGGGGCAGGAACGTAAATGATATCCTTTTCGTCCTTTGATTGGGTGCCCCTCCAATGGTCAGGGTGCCACCGTTCAAGTTCTTTTCCCAGCAAGACCTCAAAGAAATAACCCACAATCGTCGCGGGCACCATGAGTTCCGAAAGGCGGACCGAAGTATCACCGGAACCAATTGTCGTATGCCACAGCGTTTCCCAGGCCACAAGGGCCGCGCCCCGCAACTCCGCGAGCTTCAAAGGATGACCTGAAACAAGTCGCTGGGTTATGGCCGGCCACGATTTTTCGGATTTGCCAGCGTATGGGCTTTGTGTCAT
>CAYMXF010000127.1:0-8785 GCA_964393935.1 uncultured Planctomycetaceae bacterium | reverse complement strand
TCCTCGACGTTTTTCGCATAGGGCCCGCGCCCCGGCACGCTGCCGCTCTCCACGAACGCCAAGGCCCCGAGCGCCGTGATGCCCACGTGACGGCCGTACTGCGACTCGCTGCCGTAGGAGCCGTCTGACTTCTGCTGTTTGGACAACCAGGCCAGCCCCTTGTTGATGGCAAGCTGCGCCTGCGCCGAATTCTCCTGGGTCTTGGCCGGCTGCGTCGTCGGCGTCTGCCCAAACGTTGCACGGGCGATACTACAAACAAGAACGATACCGAGAAGGGTTGTCATCCGCCGTCCACACTTTTTGTCATTCGTCATTCGTAATTCGTCATTCCGCACTACGTTGCGCCTCCTCCGCCAGGCTGCGATAATACTCCATGATCCGCTCGCGATATTTCGCCGGGAATTGTTCGTCGAAGCCCTGCGAAATCTCATCGCGGTCGCGCTGCGGGAGAAATCCCCAGCCCCGCGTCAGGTCCGCCTTGTCGGCCTCGCCTTTTCCGCGCTCGCCGCGAGCCGTTTGCGGGTGATCGTCCGCCGGACGGCTCGACGCCGCCGGAGCCTTCCCCTGTGACGCCGCCTTCTGTGAGGCGCCTGCCGAAGAGCGACCGCTCGGCTTGGCTTGACGCCGCCGAACCGTCGAGGTCTGGTCCCGCGTAGCGGCGCGATTCTTGCTCGCTTCTTCAATGAGCTTGTCGATACCGACCAGAATCTGCTTTTGAACGACCTGCGTCTTTTCCCCGGGGTCAAGCCGGTCGCGTAAACCTTCCGACGCCTCCTCCATTCGCGAAAGCGTCTGTTCCACGGCGTCGACAGCCGACGACTGCCCGCCGAGCAGCCGGCGTACGAGCTGCTCGTCCACCTTGGACCCCTCGCGCCGCGGCTTGCTCGCCTCCGTCATCTCGTTCGCCCGCTTCTCGGGCTGCGACGTCGGCTGAAAGCCGGCGATGAATCGCGGCCCCACATCCATCGCGGGCTGGATCATGACGGTCATGCCGAAAACAAGTTGTATCATCAGTGTCGTCATCTACTCCTCCTTCTGCCCGCCGGCCTTTTCAATCATCTTGACCGCCAGCTCGTGGATGTCCTGTTGCAACGTACCAACGTCCTGAATCTCCTTGAGCTGCGCCTCGCTTCGCAGCAGCGGATCCGGCATCGAAAGATCCAGCCCCGACGTCCGACCGCTCACCTCCGTCTGCATCCGGCGCAACACCTTCAACTCGGCCAACGTCGGCACGGGCTTCTCCGGCGTCGGACTGCCCGCGCCTCCACCGCCGGAGTCCTCGACGAATCGCGTCGCGTCATTCTTCGGCTCCTCCGACGCGGCGTCCAACAGACTTGCCAGTTCGCCGAGGAGCGCATCCTGTTCCGTCAAAGCCAAATGGCAATCCTTGTCCTCCAACTTGGTCGCCGCTGTCTCCATCCGTACCGCGATCTTCCCACACACATAATCGTAGACCACGCTTGCCTGAAGCTTCTCGCGCACGTTCTGCAAGGGCGTCGCCAGCCCTCGCTGCTCCTTCGCCAGCTTCGCCGCCTTGAGGCCGTCCGCGCGGGACAACCGCTGGTCCGTGCTGCTGCGCGCTTGAATCTCCGCCGTCTCGCCGCGCAGTGCCGCTTGCTCGCGTCGCAATTCACCCAACATCGCAACGATCTGCGCCAATGACCGCTCTGCGATGGCCCGCTCCGTCCTCGCTTCAAGATGTTCAAGAATCTCTAGCGCCTTTTGCAGTCCCTCCACCGCATCGCCCTGCGCGACCTGCGCGTCGGCCGCCTGCAAGCTCTCCAGCCAATCTCCGGCCTTACCCATCTGTACCGACGCCGCCACGATGGCCTTCTTCGCGGTCGGCCCCTCTTCATCGGCTTGTTTCACCTTTGCGGCGACGGCCCCCGTCGTCCTTTGCAGGGTCGTCTGCCGATCGGCGAGTGTCGGCAGTTTTTCATTCGCGTCAGGCTGCCCATCGGCGGCTTCTGTCTCGCGAATCAAGTCTTCCTGCGACTTGATAAGCTTGCGAAGCCGAGCCGTCACGTCCTGAAGCGCCCGCGAAAGGTCCGCCAGCTCGCGGTCCGGCTTCTGTTCGAGTGCGGCGAGCATGGTACGAAGAACAGCCGCCGCATCGCGCTGGTGCTCCGAAGCCCGCCCAAAGCGGTTCTCGGCGAGTGCCTGCGAGGCCTCGTCCATCGTTGCCGCCAACGACTTCTCCTCCGCCACGCGCGCCGCCGCTTCTACGGACAAGCTCGCGGCCGAATCGGTCTCTTGACGCTGTTGGGCCCATGCGCGCATGGATTGAATCAGCACGGCCGCATCCGCCCGAAGCTGCGACTGACTCGCCGACGCACGCGACGTCAGAGCCGGCAGCGATGATTCATCCTGCTCGCCGATCGAACGGCCGATGCGCTTCGCCAGCGATGCCGCTTCTCGCTGGAGCGCTTCCTGCCGGTCGAGCGCCTCGCGGAGCTTGCGGACGAGTTCCTCGAAGTCGCTCCATCGCTCCACCTCATCGAGCATCGACTGCAGCGACGCGGCGATTTCTCCCTGCGACTGCTGAGAAGCCTGCAATTGTTCGTGCTGCGCATCGGCCTGCTTGGCCTCGCTCGCCCGCGCGAGCGCCTCGGACGCCTGTTTCATCCGCTCGTCCAATGATCCTTTGAGGCGCCGGCCAAGCCTCGCGGCCTGACGCGCGGACTCCGCCGTAGCGGCCCCATTGCGAGCGGCTTTGCGAACGATCTCCTCAATCCTCTGCGAGGTCTGCCGGCCGGCCGATGTCAAGCGCTGCAATCGGCCGGCGATCTCCTCGACCGCTTGATGATCCTTCGCGTCGAGGGGCTGCGCCGCGGCCGGCTTCTCATCCAATCGCTTGGTCCGATCGACCGTCGCCAGCAAGTCCGTGAGCAGGTTCCGCAGCGGGCCGCGGACCGCCATCAGGTCCAACCGCAATCGATCGGCCAACTGCGCCGGTGAAATGATGTTGATCGTCATCACCGGCGATCGAACAGGTTCATGCGTCCGGCCTTCGAGGGCGTAACCGTCACGGGCCTCGACGTAGTATCGAATCACGTCGCCCGGCGCCGCTTCGAGCGAATCGAGGCTCCACGGATAGGTCGCATCCTGACGTCGAGGAGGAGTTCGCCGAGACAAGCCCGCCGTGGCGTTGGTATTCAAGAGATCGGCGACTTGATGAAACTCCGGTGCGCCCTTCGAGGCGTGCAACACGAACCCCTCAAGGCCGACGTCGTCTTGGGCCGACGATCGAAGTTCGACGACGGCCGTCGGCGTCGCCTCGATGACGCTCGAAGGCTGCTGAATGACGACGTTCGGCGGCTCGTCCTGCTTGACTTGAATGCGACAGATCGCCCCGCCGCGGGATTCGAGCCCGTCGGCGTCGACCAGCACCGCCTCGATCGTCGCGTTCTTTTCGACGCGGAATACCGCGACGAGCGATGTATCGGCACTGTCTGAAACCGCTAACGGCATCCTCGTTTCTCCGTCAAGAATGAGCGTCGCCCGCGACGAGCCTTCGCGTCCGATCGGGCGATCCGGCGTCACTTCAAATCGAGCCGTGCTGCCCCGCAGCGCGCTGACGGGCGCATCATCCAAAACCCGCGACTGGACCGACAGGTGATGTGCATACGCGGGCGGTGTCATCGTTAAGCGCGCGGAAGCGACCGTCGGCCGTCGAACGACTCTGATCTTGAAGGGACTGCCCGCCGTGTCGTCATCGCCCGCCGAAAAGCTGTAGGTGAGCGGCGATCGGATATTTTCCAGCGTGAACCGATACACCCCATCGGCGTCGCGTCGCATCTGCTCGCGCTGGTGCTGGTGCGGCGACGGGCTCCAGGCCAGAAAAGCACGAACGGCCGGCCGATCGCCGCGATCCAGCCTCATCTGGGCGGTAAACGCTTCGCCCCATGCAACGACGGCGTCCGTTGTTAGCGGAGAAATTTGCGTACTCCTGGGCCACTCCGCCACGACCAGCGGGCGCGCCAACCGTGTGGCGCCCATCGACGCATAATTCGGCACGAGCCAGCAGACGAGCGCCAATGCGAGCATCGCGCCCGTCGCCGAGATCATCGATCGAATGGCAAGTTGTGTCCGAAGAACGCTCCGCGCAGGCAACTCCTCGGCGGACCGCATCGTCTCGTTCACGATGTGTTGCCACATCTCCGGCGATCCCTCCCCGCCTCCTTGCAAATACGCGACCGTACCGGCGAGGCGGTCCTTGAGACCCGATGGCAGGCTCTTCAAACCGAGCGCGAGCTGGTCCAGATGGATCGGCGCGGTCAGCGGTCGCCAGATGGATCGATACGACCAGATGCACGCGAAGACGACGCCGATGACAAGAAAGTTCACCCGTACGAACCAAGGAAATCGAACCCACCAATCCAGCACCGCAAGGACGCTGGCGAAGAGAATCACCCAAGCGATCATCCGACCGGTGGCTTCGGCAACGAGGAGGCCCCGTACACGACGTCGAACGCGTCGCAGCGCCGCCAGCATGGCGTCGGACTCCAAATTCGTCGTCCGCTCGTTCACGCCATTCCCACCGATCTACGCATGATCCACTCCGTCCCGATGAGCGTGATGAACAAAAGCAGGATCACGCCCTTGTCCCACAGCGGCTCCTCGATGTCGTCGGCGATCTGCACGCTACGATCGGGAATCGCCGCGACGAGCGCGCGGAGGTCCAGCACCTCGGCCGAACCGCTCTCGTCGACGGTGCCCGCGGACGCCGTCGAGGCGATCCTCCAAAAGCGCCCGCCCGTTCGCTTCGCGAGACGTTGCAAATACTCGTGATCCGCTTCAAGCCGCCGCTGCTCGGCATCGCCGGCGACGACCGTGATCGACCGGGCGACCCGTTTGCTCTTTTCACCGGGACTCGGCGGCTCGGCGGTCAGTGCAAGCGTGCCCACCCGTCGGGGCTGATAGACGCCTTCGAGCACGCGAGCCGCCGGGCCTGGCGAGTGCAACGTAAACCGCCCGACCAGTTCATCCGCCGCGTCGCGGACCTGCGCCGCGATCTCCTTCACGTCGCCGATGGGCAGGTCATCTGCGGCCGTTAATCGGACGTGTACCTTCTCGCCGACTTCACATCGACGCCGATTCGTCTCCAGCCGCCAAGGCTGGCCCTCGCCGAGCTTCCGACTGCGGGCGAGCGTGTGCAAAACCTGCAACCAAAACGTGTCGTAATAGACTTCGCCGTAATCCTGCCGCCAACGCCACACGTCATCGCTGCCGAGGTAGAAAGTCCGCCCGGCGCCGAACCGGCCCAGCACCGCCAGCGGCATCGGCCCGCCGGCCGATTGCGCCGTCGGATGAACGGCCAAGACGCTCGCCGCCGGTTGCGGTGCCAGCACGCGGGCATACCAATACAGGCCGGGCAGCGTGGACGAAATCCGTTCTCTCGGCTCGGCATCGTGTTCGAATTGGAAGATCGGGTGCGTACGCCCTTCGCTCGTCAACTGAATGTGAAAGTTCTCCGCGAGCGACTGGTCATAGTGGCCGTAGAATTGCGGATCGATCTCGACGGGCAGAAGCTTTTCCAGCGGCGTCTGGCGAAGCCGATGCGGCATGTTTCGTTCGCCGGCAATGAACGCCAGCCCCCCGCCGTGAATCGAAACGAAATCGACCAACAGCGATTGTTGTACGGGCGTGAGCCAATCGCCGCGCGGATCGACGTCCCCGAGGATGATCACGTCGTAGGGCCGCAACTCTTCGATGCTCTGCGGAAAGCGGCGGATCGGCCGACTTCCCTCCTGCGGAAAGCCCTGCGTCGCCCCAAGCAAGAGACAACTGCTCTCGATCCCGCGCTCCCTGAGAAGCAGGTTCTTCAAGTAGCGATACTCGAAGCGCGGCGTGTCCTCGACGTAGAGCACGCCGATCTTCTCGTCATGCGCCGTCACCGTCGTCTGCGCGGAGTTGTTCTCCAACTCTTGCTCCCCTTCGCACGGGCGGACCGTGACCTGAAGCACCCGGCGGCCGGGCTTCTTCGGCCGATACTGAAACTCGCTCTTTACCAGTGGCTGTTGCGAACTGATCGGGTGCGTCTGCGAGGCGATCGCTTCTCGGCCGGCCGCGTCGGACAGCTCGACGGTAACGGGCGTTTGCGAATCGAAGCCCGCCGCTTCAACCTCGAATCGCACGGTTACGGTGTCGCGCAGAAACACGTCCTCCGGCGCCCAAATGGATACGACTCTCAGATCGCGGCGCGGCTGCGTCGATCCGACCGCGAGAACGTGAATGGGAATCGATCGGGCCATCGCCGCGGCGACGGCGTCCTCGACTTCCTGTGCGGCCGTCTGCCGGCCGTCGCTGATCACGACGATCCCCGCGACGCGATTGCCCTGCGTTTCCTTCAACACTTGCACGATGGACCCCGCAACGTCGGTGCCCCCGCCATCCGGCTGGGCCTTCGCCAGCGCTCCCGCGATCGGCGTCTCGTCGGCGTCGCCGACATCCTTGACGCTCAGCGGCGAGGCGTTCTGCGCGATGAGCCACGTTCCGACGCGATGATGTTCGCTAAGCAATCGGAGCAGTCCGCCCTCGGGGGATGTCAAGACACCTTCAGCGGCTTCCCAGCGCGTCGGCGGCACGCGAGGGTCGGGTTGAGAAGTGGCCGGCGTCTTGATCGCATCGCGCGCGGCCATGCTGGCCGATTGATCCACCAGCACGGCGACGTACGACGGGTCGACATGATTTCGGCGCAGCACCAGCATCGGCTGACCGCAAATAAACAAAACGGTCATCACCACGCCGAGGCGGAGGATCGCCAGCATCCAGCGGAAAGGCTTCGGTTGCGATTCGCGTCGATAGACCAGCCAGACCAAGACTCCCGCGATGACGGCGCCGGCAAGCATGATCCAGGGCGCGGGCGGCGCGGCGAACTGAAGCGACAGCGGGCCGCCGTCCGCCAGGCGGATGCGTTCCAGACCCAATAGACGCTCCAAGAGTTGCGTCATGTCCGCCCCCCAAAAAATGTCGTCAGAATCGTCTCCGTCGAAACCAGAGCAAGGAGCAGGACCATGAAGAACGGAGCCGCCTCGCGCGGCGGCCTTACGCCGAGTTCCGCAACGACGTCGCCCGGCTCCACGACAATTTTCGCAATCGGCCCCAGGCACCGACGAACGGCCATTTCGTCGGCAATCGTCAAGTCGCTCTCGCGCGGATCGGCGTTGACGGCGGCAAACGATCGATCGCGCCCCGCCGTCACGATGTAAAACCCCGGTCGGTCCGTCTGACGATAGACCAATGCCGAAGCATCCTCCGATGGCGTCCAATCGACCTTCACCGATTCGCCGTCGGGACGCTGCACGGCCCCCGCCTGACGCGTCTCAGTCGCAGCGCCGACATGAACGATCGGCTGCATAATGGACAGGTCCCCCGCGCTGCGGTCGATACCGGCGGCGTAGAGCGTCACGTTGAGCATGAGCGGCACGTAGTCCGGCTTGGCGGGTAGATTGTTCCATGCCATATTTGCGCTGGTCAGCCAGGCAAGAACGCGGCCCTGGCCGACGTCCGACTGGATCAAAAGCGGATTGCCGTTCGACAGGCTCATCGGAATACGCGGAGGTTGTGGGCCGGAAGAAGGGCGTATTTTCCAGAACGCCCGGACCTGCGCGACTCCAAGGCCGCCGCGATCGGCGTCGACCAGATCGGTCAGCGCCAAGTGTCGAGGTTCGTCGATCCGCACACCCCACGGCTCGGTCGTTTCCGGCGCGGTCTTAGCCTCTTCAAGTCTAAAAGGCAGCAAACCCGCCACCCTAGCCGCAACGTCGTTATAGTGATCCGCCTGAATTCGATCGCCAAGGACGACCAAGAGCCCACCGCCTCCCCGAACGAATCGATCGATCCGCCGCCACGCCTCGTCGGGCAACTTGCGCACGTTGCCCAGCACGAGGACCGAGTAGTCGCCGAGTATCTCCGCCTCCAGATCGAGCGGCGTCACGCACTTGACCCGAATCCCGGTCTGACCGGCCCTCGTCGAAGGAGATGAAACGGCGACCGAATAATAAAACAGTTCCCGGGCGGCCTTCCGCGAATCATCAGACCCCTCCACCGCCAAAATGGACAGTCCCGACGCGACCTGGATGCCCAAGTATCGCACGTCATCCGCCGGCAGAGCGCCGTTCAATTCACCCTTGATTTGCGCCGCGACGCGGTGAGGGCCGTCGCTGTTGAAGACGAGTTCAAACTCCTCGCTCGCCTCGCCGTACGGATCGAGCGGACCGACCGCGCGGCTTTGGGCAACCGCGCCGTCGAGCATCACGTCGCATTTCACCTGCTCGACCCGCCGCGCACAGTGATTCACGATACGCACGTTAAATCGCGCTGGCACTCCGACGCCGACGATCGGACTCGCCGCGGACAGAGAGCGGATCGCGACGTTCTCCCGTGATGACGGTCCGACGTCGAGCACGAAGATTCGGTCGATGCCGGGCCAAGTCTCCTCAACCCCGGCGGGGGCCGACGTCGCCGCCGAGGATTCAATAGACGATCGCGTCCGATCAGTGAGCAGATAGACCAGTCGGCAGCCGGGGGCCGCTTCCCCGCGCACGAGCAACTCCGACGCTAGACGCAGCGCGCCGGGCACGTCGTCGGTCGCCCACGAGCAATTCCACCCGTCGAGGATGCCGCGTAGCGCCTGCCGATCGTGCATCGGCTGGTCCATCCATGATCGCCGTGGACTGGACGCGGCGACCAGCGCAAGCCCGTCGCGCGGCTCGCACCCATCCATAATCCGCCGGGCCAGCGCCTTCGCGGCGTCGAACGAGGTCGTCCCATCGGAATGCTC
>CAYMXF010000126.1:0-8800 GCA_964393935.1 uncultured Planctomycetaceae bacterium | reverse complement strand
CGTGCCCGCCGCCTTGGCGTTTTCGCGGGCGGTCTTCATGCACTTGTCCATCAGGTGGTACTCCGGCGGATGCGCCAGCGTGACGTCCATCCCGAAGCGCGTCATCAGCGTAATGAGCCCTTGCGGGACGGAGAGCGGCTTGGCATACGACGGCGAGTAGGCCCAGGAGACGGCGATCTTCCGGCCGCGAATGTCGTCGCCGAAGACCTCGCGGATGGTCATCAGGTCGGCGAGCGTCTGCGTCGGGTGGTCGATGTCGCACTGCATGTTGATGACCGGCACGTCCGTCGCCTTGGCGACTTCGCGCATGTACTTGTTGCCTTCGTCGAGGATCAGGTCGTGGCGAATGGCGATGCCGTGGCCCATCGAACCGAGGATGATGCCGGTGTCCTTGGCGGTCTCGCCGTGGGAAATCTGCGTGACCTTGCTATCGAGGAAGTGGGCGTGGGCCCCGAGCTGCGTCGCCCCGGCCTCGAAGGCGTTGCGCGTGCGCGTGCTGTTGTCGAAGAAGAGCAGGAAGACCGTCTGGTCCGAGAGGAGCCGCGTCGGCTCGCCGCGGTGAAACTTGGCCTTGAGGTCCCTGGCCGAATCGAGGAGAAAGTTGATCTCCTCCGTCGTCAGGTCCTGCGTCTCGATGTAATCCCGCCCGGTCAACATGCTCATTTCTCGATACTCCCGAAAACCTATGTGGCACCGGCTATTACCAGCGTGGCACCGGCTCTTAGCCGGTGCAGTGCGAAAAGTCCTTATTCACAGGGTACTATAAGCAATTTCGGCAACGGGAAAAAGGCCTGAGGGCTTGGTCACCCCTGGGCTCGGGATGTCGCGGACACTGCTCGTACGATGCTTCGAACGCCGATGACAAGCAACAAGACCACCATGACGAGCAGGGTCAAAATCAGCAAACCGGCCGCAACCACCATCCATCTGTTTGAACAATATACATCAATGGTAGAGACCAGCGGAATCAACATGAACGAGATGATCCCGGCGCATGAGATAGGCAATAATGCGGTCAGGCCCCAGAACGAAACGACAGCCGCAGGCAGCATACCCCGCCGACCGACGACAGCGACGATGAGGGCGATAAGGCTGGCGCACGACACTTCAATCAACAAGCTGAGGCTTGCGAGAACCACGCCATACCAGAGGTTGTTATCCGGATGGGATGTTGCGCCGCCAGATATTGAATAGATGAACGAACCCAGAAGGACCAGCACTGCGATGAAACAGGCGATCGCAAAGAAAAACGACCGCGCATCTTCGTGCCCCCGGTGTACGGCCAGACGATCAAAAAATGATCTGTCCGCAACCGCAGCCCAACAGGTCGCCCAAAAAGCGCGAAGCCGCCGAGTCCCCAACAAGCGATCCGAGAATGGCGGCGAACAGCGCCGTTGCGGAAGGGATTCGCTAACCGGTCGGCCACACTCCGGGCACTTGTTCGTGACGGGGATGCCCACGATGGCATATCCGCAACCTTCACAAGAAGGAGTTCGCGTCTGCCATGCCGGTCCATCCGGCGGCCCTGCGTATCGAAAGCCCGATCGAAGCCACACCAAGAGCCACCAAACTCCGAAGAGCGCAAGCCGACCGTAATCGAATGCCACCCACTTGTTGGGCAGATCGAGCCATCGCCGGACTATCGGGTCCAACATGAATCCGATACCGAGCGGGATCAAAAGTGTCGTACTCCACCAAGTCAGTCGAAGGCAGCGGCCGAACAAAAGGCCCGCCCTTTCCCCCGCCGCGGCATAAGGCATCAAGATAAGAGCCAGGATGAGCATGCTCGCTTCGAGCAGTGCGACAGCCGTTATTCCGTGTTCGATGCCCCAACCGCGCGTCGTGGAGGCCGAGTGAATCCAAATCGTCAACGCTACAAACGGTGCGGTCAGGTACTCGTGGAGCGGCATGTGCGGCGTGGGGGAATTCGCTGTCACGATCCAGAAGTCCCGTGGTGGTGCGCCGGCCGGATTCAAATAGCCGATGGCTTCCGCCCAAACGATGAGCCCCCCGCCAATCGTCACACCGAGCACATGCGCCACTACTGTGCTTTTCCAACCGGCGGCGGCCAAACGAACTCCGGCCGTCTTCGGCAAAAACCACAAAACGATCATACCGGGTAGCGCAAGCAAGCCATGGACAGACCAAACGGCGACCAGGACGTCAGTCCGCTCGGCCGGCCAGTGTTCCGGCACAAATTGTTGTGCATCCCTAGTGGAGGAATCCGCGGCGTCCGTCACTTTTTTTTCGGCTCCAGCGTCGGTTCAAAATTGGGTTTGGGCCGGATGTGATCGAATACGACATCCTCTTTTCTCAGGGATGGCGGATCGCGAGAGTTTGTCGCCTTCTTTACACCGCCGTCGTCTTTTTGATTCGGCCCGAGCGCGTATAACAAGAAATCTCGACCCCCTTCTTTTTGTTGGTAGCGAAGTGGTTGATCGCAGTACGGATCGATCGGTGGAGATTCAAGATAATCTCCCACGAGCGCATCGAGCGACGCCGGATACTCGCCATGGTCGTGGCGATAGGCCGAGAGCGCGGCGCAGGCGAGGCACGCCCGCTGTGTCGCGGTCTGACGGACGGTCATCACATGTCCATAACCTACGAATTGATCCGCCGCTAACATGGCTAGCGGACCGTCCAGAATACTGAAAAACGAGGCCCTGGAATCGGCTCTCGCGGCTGCCGATTGTGCTTCCGCATAGGGCAACTCTCCGATCAACCCGCAGGCGTTTCGATAGGCCTTTAGCTTGTCGGCAACCGTTCGACGGCCGTTAAATAAAGGAGAGAGCAGATTCCACCCGCCGCAGCGCCTCTCTCTTGCCCATGCAGGTCGAAGCAGGTCATCCATGTGACTCAAAACGAGCCAGCCATCTCCTTGTCTGTCATCGGTGTAAGCGAAATCAAGAATTCGCTGCCTGGCGTCGCACCGGCCGGCAACGAAACAATTCCAAATCTCTTGTTGGTTGAGTGTATTTTTTGACAGGTCGGAGGCGATCCGCTTGAGCTGCGGGATCGTTATAGCGTTTTCGTGGCAGAGCCGGATCAACTCCCATTCTGCCAGGCTTTCGCAGGCGAGGGAAACGAGGAAAAGAAGGCTCCCCCCAGAGTTGTAGCCGCTCGAAGAAAGTCGCAGCAACGTCACGAGATCGGTCCAAGCGCCGTCGAAATCGCCGTGTCCCGCAAGTCGCAATCTGGCGCGAGCGGCCAGGAGCCTGGCGGCTTGACGAAGCGATGAAAGGTTTACGGAGTCCGCACGCAACACACCAACTTCAATGGGTGCCAGGCGCGAGAGCGCTTGTTCCACCGCCGGAGTTTGCAAGAACTGAACCACGCCTTGCAGATTCGGTCTAGTGTCAAGTGACCATTCGCCACACAGGGCGTCGCTGATGTCCAGCCCTGAAGACGAAGTGTGATTCCACCTCATGCCCGGTGGTGGCGGCGGGAGGACTTGCGGCGGGATCGGAGGAATCGCCGAGAGGGCCGTCGCAAGCTCATCGGTGCGATCCAATTGCGGATCGATTGGAGGGGAAGGCAGCGAGTCAACGAGGCTCGGGGTTGCGGGGTTTGCCGGGACGCTGTTCCATCGCGTGATCGCCAACCAAATGATTGCCGCAGAGAGGAGAGCGGAGACCAGCACATTGCTGATCCGGCGGAATCGCGGTTGTCGAACATGATCGACCATCTGACCTCTCTAACATTGTAAACTGAAAACCTATTGGGGAATCGGCATGCCGCACTCGGGGCATCGCCCACTTTCGTTGCCGCGAAGGTAATAGCCGCACTCTTGGCAGCAGCGGTTCTCCCGCCTTCGTTGGCGCCGCCATCGCAAAAAATCCAGCCGCATGACCCAAAGAATGATCGCACAAACCAGCCCGGCGATCGAAAAAATGATCAGGCCAGTCTCCGTATCTCCCATCAGAGATCATACGGCCCTTCGAGATTCACCGGCAGAGGCTTCATCGTGCGGCAGAACCCGAAGCTGGGTTTCGATGGCCGGAAGCTCGGCGACCTCCTGGCCCACCTCCGCGGCGCCGAGGTCCTTGAGCTTCTTGGCGCTGGGTAGCGTGCGGGTCGTCCAGTTTCCGACCGCCTTGTTGTAGGCGTCGGCGGCCTTCATGATGCCGCCGCGCACGTCGTCGAGATGGCCCACGAACCCGCACAGCCGGTCGTACAACTCGCGGCCCGCGTCGGCGATCCGCTGGGCGTTGTCGGCGACCTGCTGCTGCTGCCAGCCGTGACGCACCGCCATGAGCAGTGCGATCAGCGTCGTCGGCGACGCGAGGATTACGCGGTCGTCCACGCCATCGACCAGCAGATCGGGGTCGGCCGAGACCGCGGCGGAGAAGAACGCCTCGCCCGGCATGAACATCACCACGAACTCCGGCGAAGGATTGAACTGCTTCCAGTATTCGCGGCCTGACAGTTCCTTGAGCGTCGTGCGGACGGTCGCGACGTAGCGCTCCAGGCCCCGCTTCCGATCGTCGTCAGTGGTCGCATTGATCGCGTCCAGATACGCCGATGTGTTCACCTTGGAATCGACCGCCAGTTGCCGCCCGCCGGGGAGATTGACGATCAAGTCGGGTCGCTGGCCGCTGTCCTGCGTGGACTGCGTCGTGAAGTCGCAATGCGGCGACATGCCGGACAACTCCACGATGCGCTGGAGCGTCACCTCGCCCCACTTGCCCTTGGCCCCCGGCGAACGCAGCGCGGCGACAAGCTGCGAGGTCTCACTGCTGAGCCGGTCGGCGCCTTGCTGCATGGTGGCGAGCTTTTCGGTCAGCCCGCCGTACGCCTTGGCCCGGGCTTCCTCCAATTCCTTGATCTGCTTCTCATAGCGTTCCATCAACTCGCGGACCGGCTTGAGCCGCGTCTCGGCGAGCGTGAGGAATTGCTCGTTGCTGCTCTTGAGTGCGGTCGCCGACAGGGCCGTGAAGGTCTCCTTGACCTTGGCCTGCATTTCGTCGATCTGCTTGCGCTGCTCGGCGAAGTGCTCCCGGGCGGATTCGAGCCGTGCCCGCGACTCGGCGCTGGCGACTTTTTCGAGTTCCAAGGTCTGACGAATTGCAACTAGTTCGGCGTCTTTGGCGGAAAGCTGCCCGCGGACTTCCCCGAGCGCGGCGGCCTCGCCCGCGACGGCCGATCGCCCGCGCAGCAGGCCGATGTACCAGCCGATGGCGATGCCGAAACCAACACCGATGATAACACAGAGTGCTTCAGCCATGGGGGGTAAATTGGGGTGTTACAACCCTTGCCGTGATATACGCCTTGGTTCCGATTGTCGGGCATTCGCGTTTCGGAAACGCTTCAGACATTCCAGGCAACGTTTCAAACTCTCAGCTCCCTCGGCAGCAACATAGCATCGCCAGCCTCTCCGGAAATCGGTCACGAACTCAATCAATCGTGACGCATACGCCGGCCCAACGTTTCGACCGCTGCCTTCCCGTGGCACCATGTCTTCTCGGATAGCGCGACGTCGTGACTGTCGGGCGATGCTTATCATTGCTTGCTTCGGGTTCGATTCCGCCTCGGGTTGAGCCGGGATTCGCGATCTCGACACTGCGAAAAATGAAGCTGCGCGTTCGCGATCGGCCAGTAGCCAAGATTCTACTTCACGTACAGCGACTCGAAAGCACATCTGTTGGGCCGGCTTGGGCAGCAGTTGTCGCTTAAACGGCGGTGCACACTCTGCGTCATCATCTAGATCGATCAACACGATCCAGGGCGCGTATCTCGCTGCGTGATTGTACGCGAGAAGCTTGGAGCGAAGATGCGCTTTGCCATTCTTTCCATATACGGCCGTTACATTGAGTCCGGCACGAGACGCGAGCACGCGAACGACTGCCTCATCGACGATGCCTTCGACGGCCGCACTGATGTAAACACCTGCTGCCATTTATCAGGGCTCGAATAACATAAGTTGATCTGCATGCTTCGGGCGCGTGAGAGGCATGACAGCTTCTGCAAGAGAAATACCGCTCTCTAGCAAGCGCTTTATTTCCGTCTTACTTGATGCCAACTCAACAGAGGTTCCTTCCGCTTGTGGGTGGAGGACAAGGGTCTCGTCCAGGCCGATTCCATCGTCTTGCAAAAGATCCTTGGAATGGGTGCTAACGATAATCTGGCGATGCGAGCGCCGTTGAACCCGCGCAAACAATTGGGGGATGTATCGAACGACTTCCGGATGCAGGGACAATTCCGGCTCTTCCAACAGTAACGGCCCGGTGCCCTCAAGAACTGCCCACAAGAGGCCAATGAGGCGCAGAGTGCCATCAGAAAAATCTGCTTCTGTCTGCCACGCGCCGGCCGGGCGCCAATGCTCGTATTTTCCGCGCAGGTGAGGAATGCCCCTGGAATCACGATTGAGTTCCAGTTCTCCAAGCTGAGGCACCGCTACGCGTAGGGAATCCCGAATCCTCCTCAACCAAGACGTCTGTGTTTTTTGGGGTGTGCCTGCCACTCGCGCTAAAAAATCGCCGCCGAATGGATCGTTCTTTCGACCTATGGACCGATCTGGGTCACGCACCAGGTGAGGCACAAGATGGAGGTACTTAACTGATTCGAAGAATTCCACAAGCGGGCGAAAAGCCTTGTTGACATTAACCTGTTCCAAGAAGGTCTGTGTAAGCCGTTCTGGGTCCTCCACATCTAAAGCATCTGGTCGTTCGACTAATATGGCGGAATCACATTTGACTATTTCTTGTTTGACGACGGCTCGTTGCGCTTTGTCCTGCTTCAGTTTCAACTCGTATCGCCATGCGGAGGGATTGGCCTCATCTCCCACGGTGACGCACACGGCGATGTCTGACGAAGCACGTGCTGCGAGGCACCGAATTCGAGAGACGCCCCCTCTGTTCTTCACTGCCGATTGAAGCCCTCCGCCGATAGCGACGATGTCGTGAAGAAACCGAAAAGCATCAAGGAGATTAGATTTGCCGGAGGCGTTTGGCCCAACCAGGAACATACGGCGGCCTAGCCGGGCGTCCACACGCGTGAAGTTTCGCCAGTTCTCGAGGAGAACCTCTGTAAACCACAAGGGCTTTGAACCATTCTTCATCTACGGGTATCCGAAGTGAGCAGCCAACCTTAAATGAAGTCGAAACTTTGATAAGCCTAAGCAATCACTCAAACAAAAGCTACAGCTTCACAATCTCCCCATACGATTCCGGCCGGCGGTCGCGGAAGAATTGCCAGGTGTTGCGGACCTCGCGGATCATGTCGAGGTTGAGGTCGGCGACGACGATGTCGTCCTCCAGCCGCTTGCCCTGGGCGACGATCTGGCCGCGCGGGTCGCAGAAGTAGCTCTGACCGTAGAACTCGCCCATCCGCCACGGCTCCTCGTAGCCCGGCCGGTTGATCGCGCCGACGTAATATTGATTCGCCACGGCGTGCGCTGGTTGTTCGAGCTTCCAGAGGTACTCGCTAAGCCCCGCGACCGTCGCCGACGGGTTGAAGACGATCTCCGCGCCGTTGAGCCCGAGGCAGCGCGCGCCGTCGGGGAAGTGCCGGTCGTAACAGATATAGACGCCGACCTTGCCGACGGCCGTGTCGAAGACGGGGTAGCCGAGGTTGCCGGGCCGGAAGAAAAACTTTTCCCAAAAGCCCGGCGCGACGTGCGGGATGTGCATCTTGCGATATTTGCCGAGGTACTTGCCGTCCGCGTCGATGACCGCGGCGGAGTTGTAGTAGACGCCCGGCAGGTCCTCCTCGTACATCGGCACGATGAGCACGAGCTTGAGCCGCTTGGCCAGGTCGCACATCAGCTTGACCGTCGGCCCGTCGGGAATCTTCTCGACGAGGCTGTACCACTTCGTGTCCTGATCGCAGCAGAAGTACGGGCCGTAGAAAAGCTCTTGCAGGCAGACGACCTGCGCTCCCTTTTTGGCCGCCTGCTCGATCAGGCCGACGTGCTTGTCGACCATGGACTTCTTGATCTTCTCGATCGGCGACGTGCCGGGCTCGGACAACGTCGCTTGAATCAGACCGCCTCGGACGATGCGTGGCATGGTTAGCTCCCTCAGGTTAATGAAACCGGCATTTTATCCGGGTCCCGGCTAATGGCTATGGGAGCGGGCTGCCGCGGTTATGATGGCGTCCTTCGTCGATGATCGTCGAGCCGCCTGCGGGATTGACGAGGGATTGCAATGAATCGCGTGATGCTCGTTCACTGGAAGAAAGAAGAAATCCCCGAACGGGCGGCGAGGCTGAAGCGCGATGGTTTCAAGGTCGAGACGTTGAGCGTGCAAGGCGGCGAGGGGTTGCGAGAGCTGCGCGACGATCCGCCGGCGGCCTTCGTCATCGACCTCTCGTGCCTGCCGTCGCATGGACGTGCGGTCGCCGTCGCGCTCCGTCAACAAAAAGGCACTCGGCACGTGCCGCTCGTCTTCGTCGAAGGCGAACCGGTGAAGATCGCCCGCGTCCGCAAGGACTTGCCGGACGCCGTCTACACCACGTGGGGCCGTGTCGGCGGGGCGCTGAAAGAGGCGATCGCGCGACCGATCGAAAAGCCGTTCGTGCCCGGAACGATGGACGCGTACTCCAAGACGCCGCTGCCGAAGAAGCTCGGCGTGGATGGCGGCCGCTCGGTGCTCTTGCTCGGTGCGCCGCCGGGCTTTGAAAAAGCGATCGGGCTTAAGAAAGGCGATTCACGGCTCGTGCGGAGCCCGCGCGGCAAGGCCGATGTCGTTTTGTTCTTTGTAAAAACGACGGCGGAGCTGCGAAAACGCCTGGCAGGGGCACTTCGCGCGATGGCGGAGGGCGGCGGTCTGTGGATCGCCTGGCCCAAGAAGTCGTCCGGCGT
>CAYMXF010000125.1:2317-9096 GCA_964393935.1 uncultured Planctomycetaceae bacterium | reverse complement strand
GGAGGCTGAATCATGAAAACGCTGTCCGGCAAGCGAATCCTGATCTTCGTCGGCGACGATTACGAGGACCTGGAGCTGTGGTATCCGAAGTTGCGGCTTCAAGAGGCCGGGGCGGCCGTGACCGTCGCGGGGCAGGTGGCGCGCCATGTTTATCGCGGAAAGAACGGCTATCCGTGCGAGAGCGACGCGGCGATCGCGGAAGTTCACGCCGGCGATTTCGACGGGGTGGTGTTGGTCGGCGGCTGGATGCCGGACAAACTTCGGCGGGATGCGAAGGTGCTTGAGTTGGTCCGCGAGTTCGCCAAGAGCGGAAAGCTCGTCGCCGCCATCTGCCACGGCACGTGGATGAGCATCTCGGCGGGCGTCTGCCAGGGCGTCAAGATGACCAGCACGCCGGGGATCAAGGACGATCTGACCAACGCCGGCGCGATCTGGTCGGACGAGCCGGTCGTCGTGGACCGCAATCACATTACAAGCCGCCGACCGCCGGATTTACCGGAGTTCATGGAGAAAGTCGTTGTGTTTTTGTCGACCGGGCGGACGTGACAGCGATCCGTTTCTCATCGCGGCGCACCGCCAAGAACCCCAATCGCTCCAAGTCTCCGCGACGGAAGGTCACGAGGATCCAAACGAAGACGGGGACGATGAAGCTCGCTTCGATGGAGCCGATGAAGATATGCACGGCCAGACGGACCGTTTCCTTCCAGAAGGGCGTGAATCGGATGAGCGCGAGTTGATGGTCGCTGAAGGTGTCAACCAGCCCCAACCATAGTCGCCAGAAAACGAAGGCATCGATCAGTAAGAGACCCAGCAACAAGGCGATGCTTTTGCGCCGCCAGGATATGGGCGTCGCGAGGACGAGAGCCACCACCAGTGCAGTTGCCAGATAGTCCGGGCGAACAAGCGAGAGCCGTCGGGCAAACTTGCCCGTTCCGCGATGGGTGAGGGTCTGCGAGCATAACCAGTTGTTCGTGGGATGCGAGTCGAATACGACCGTTCCCTCTTTAGCGATCGTGCCAAAGAACTGATTGCCGACGGCGCAGACGCATACCAGGTATCCCCTGTCAACCCCCGGCCACGGAAGGATCAAGAGCGCATAGATCAGCACGAGCAGGACGAAAAACCGAAGAAGGGTCCTATGGGGTCGCATGTGGTTTTGGGTCTCGAGGCTTGTTCACCCAAAGCGCCCAAAATATCCATAGCAAGAGAGCCATAAAGATAAAGAGGGCTTGCCAGACGTCGAGATGCAGCACGGCAAAAAGGCGGGGGGCGTGGATCCCGGCAAGAAAGAGGGTCACGATCCGCAAGATGTTGAGTGCCAGCAAGGCGGTCGCGCCCGCGAGCAAGCCCAACGCTTTAGGACGAAACGCGGCCGGTGATGCGAGTACGGCGCAACAGAATAATGCGATAGGCTGGATCGCATCGCACCCCATGGCGATCTTTATGGAAAACGCATCTCCGACGATGTCGCCGCCAGCGGCAAAGGCGTTCATGCCGAAAGACCGCAGGACCGCGGCGGAGACCAGCGCATTCACGTGCAGATACGACAGGAACGCGTCCATCTTTGCGAATTTGACGTAGTAGAAGACATTGAAGGCGCTCGCGAGCAACGCGAATAAGAGCACGAAGCGCAGGATCGGCCTTTTGCCGGTTCGCCTAGTTCGTAACGAGGACTCCGCCTTGAGGGCTGCGGTATTCTCACGTTGCGCCATTGGGTTGTTTGAGCGCTGCCGCGAGGTGCGTTTCAAGACGATGCCCTTTGCTGCCAGAAGCTCTCGCCGGGCGAATGGCGCCGTATTGTTCGGGCCATCATCGGAACACCCCGCCCGCGTCTCTGTCTATTAAGAGTTTAATCCAGCGTGCCGCATCGGCCAAATCGGCTCCCCATCACGGCTTCTCGCGGCCCAACGCGATCCAGAGATGCACCAGATAGGCTAAGAGCAGCGAGCTGATCGCCGTGCCGATGATGTCCCGGAGGGCCAGCTCGCCGTAGATGCGCAGGGCCACCGCGCAGCCGATGATGGCAACGCTTAGCGTGACGGCGAGCGTTTTGGCAAGCAAGCCGGGATAAAAAAGCGATATGTCGTTATGCATAAGCGGTCCTCCCTGTGTCGCGATCAAGTGAGGCGGGCGTCATGGGCCCGCCCGCCTCCCTTAATCCGCTTCGAACTCAATAGAGTCCCCTATGCCGTCCTCCCTACCGCCGCTCGCCGCCGTGCGAAAATGATCGTCGCCGCGGTCAACAGCAGCAAGGTCAGGATGATGAGGCCCCACTCCGAGACGGTGGGGATGCCGTGGGCGAAATCCGGAGCAGTGTTGGTGGTGATGACAAATGCCAGATTAATGCTCTGCCCCACGTGGGGACCGTCGGGATAGTGCATGTCCTTCCAGGGAAGGCCGTTCGCATCCGGGAATTGGGGATAAGGTTCTCCGCCGAAGACGAGCGTATCGCCATAGACGGCATCGTCCATGTAGTCGCCCGTCGGAACGGGAAGCACGGCGGGATCCGTCGATTTCCAACCAAAGAGAAAGGGGTTGGGCGCTTCGGCCTGAACATCCAGCCAATAGATCACGGGGAGAGACGGCGTGCCCAACTGGCGGAACGGGTCGATGATTTTTTTGAAATTGTACTGCCAGATTTGAGTGTCAGTCCCGAGGATCGTGTTGGAATTGGGGTCGTAGAACCGCTCGCCCGGCACTGTTTTGTACAATCGCGAGTCGTATTGTCCCGGGCCGAAGATTTGGGACCAAAGCAAAAGCCCTGGATGGCTGTACCCCGGACCGGGGCCATCGGGGTCGGGAACGTCCGCGTGGATGCTCAACTTGAAACGGACACCCGGATAGACATTGTTATTCAACCAAGAGCCCCAGATATGAATGTCCGTGACATAGTCCTGGGATGTACACTTCCAGTCGTCGGCCAGGATCTTGGGGAACGTCGCCTTCACGTCAAGGCCGTTCAAAGATTCGTCGGGCAACTGATAAAACTTCGCCGGGTCGGCGGGGCCAGGGACCGGATAATTCGGACCATTCCAATCGCCCTGCACGCGGGCAACTAACACCAACACCGGGAAGACGGCGATCAGCCGTACGTAACGTCTAAACATGGTAGTACTCCTTCAATGCGAACCACATCGGCAGCGCCGTATGGTCTTGTTGTCGTTTAGTTCATTTGTCGTTATCGATGCGTCAAGGCCCCTATGAAAGGGTACCCTTATCCCGAAGGTCGAATGCCTACGCTATCAGCGAAAAACCGGAGGGGCTCTGGGGGGGTGGGATCGGGAGTTGGCGTCAGTCCGTGATTGATCCGTTTGCTGGAAGATGCGAATCGGGTAAACGGCCGCGCACGAAAGGGTCACGTCGGTTTCGAGCCGGACGGACGTGCGCTCGATCAATGAGAGGAGCAGTGCGTTCGCATAGACTACCGCGAAAGCCACGAACACGTAACCCAGCGCGCGTGCGAGCCAGGCGGACCATCCCATCTCGACCTGGGTGCCGGCGAGCAGGCCGCCGCGAAGGCCAAGGGGATGAAGCAAGGCTTCCGCCAAGACCCAAAGCAGCGCCAGCATGAGCGGCGCAAAGCCCAGGGCCCGAGTCGCCATAGAAGCCAGCAGGCAATAGCCGGAGGAAACCAGGCCCAGCAGTGCGAGCGCGCCAAGGTGCGCAGTGAAAATGGGAATGGGAAGAGCAACCGCAGCCGTGTAGTAAGAAACGCCCCACAGTGCGCCAGCCAAACCGGCCCTGACCGGCGGAAGCGCCCGTGCCGCGGCCATGAGCGGCAGGAGACAGAGCCAAGCGAGCCATGCCTTGTCCGGAGAGGTGCGACTCACGGCCGTCAGGATGGCGCTAAGAACAAGAAGAAGGGCGAAACCGCCAGCGCGGAGCGACCTGTGGGTGCGCCGGATCGCCGTCGGCCGTAGCGATTTCAAGGCGTCATCTCCCCATCGGCCCAGCGCCGATGCACGGCGTCCACGATGCGCATCGCCTTGGGGGCTCGCATGCTCCCCACAGCGGTTTCACGCACTTTCGAAAACAAAGGTTCGCCCGGTCTGGCCGGTCGGAGCCTGATATGTTCGGAGAAGGCGGCGCGCGCTAGGCGCACACTTGAAGGATTGCTCCCGCTCCCCCGCCTTGCCTGATTCCAGGGAATCAGGCTACCCGAAATCACCAAGGATGTCAAGTGATTTCGTCGCGGATCGGAGGGAATCTCTGGAAGCCGGAGCGGTGATTGTTCGGTTTTTGTCTGGGGCGTGAAGTTCGTCGTTACGCTAAGCAGTATGCGAATTCGTACGTACTCCCCCCCCTTTTTTTGGCAAGGGGAAGGAATGCGGCGATGAGCCTATGAGCCGCGTTTGACGGCGGCATCGGTTAAGATCACGTCGAGCTAGCCGCGCAGGATGGCGTCGATGTACTACTTCGCGCCCACGATGATCGCCGCGCTCAGCGTGACGGCGAGCGTTTTGGCAAAAACGCCGAGATAAAACAGCGATACCTCGTCGCGCGACAAAAGCTCGCTCCTAGGTCGCCGTCGTCACCGACCGCCGCCGGGCGAAGATGATCGTCGCGGCAGTCAAGAGCAGCAGGGTCATGACGATCAGGCCCCACTGCGATACCGTCGGGATTCCTCCTACAGGGGGTACGCTCTTCTCGCAGGCATCGCCCCGGCAATTATTGTTGGCATCTTCCTGCCCCGGGTTAAAGATGTTGCAACAGTTGTCCGCGTTGTCATGGATGCCGTCGCCGTCCGTATCATTGGGGTCTGCAACGGGATCTTCGGCGGGCAGGACGCCGTGTTCGATGAGCTGGGATTCTTCGTGCGTAACGCACTTCTTCGGTGGGTTGTATGGTGGGCACCCCGGCGGGGCGCCATCGAGGTTTCCGCAGGTGCTGCGAACGCCAAAGAAGAAATTCGCGGTCGTTGCGGGAAACGCCACTGCCGCCGTGCCCGCGACGCAGTCGTGGTCCACCGTGCCACCGGCCGCCGACGAAGCGATTCCCAGCCCTGGAGCGCTGTGTGACCAGTAACCAAGGGGGACTACGAGCGGCACCGGCAGCGTCGCCGGATCCATCACGACGACGGCAGCCCCTAACGCACCGGCGACCTTGGTGAACGTCAACCTTGCCTTGACCGGGAGGCTGGACTCGAAGGTTCCGCCGCCGGCGCAGGTGTGATGGATCGTCATCGTTCCTGGCGTCTGGGTCGTCGGAGGACTGGCCAGGCAGGCGCTCACACTGTACATGGACGTGCCGGGTGGCGCAGTAAAGGTCACGGTGATGGGGTCTATGCTCACAAGACTGAGGGCCACGATTTCGATCGGCACGACGGCTGTGCTGCTCGTGTCGCTAGGCAGGACCGCGGCCCCTGTCCTTTTGACGATGGTGTCCACCGGTGCCGTTGCCGGGATGATACTCCCGGCAGACACGGTCAGGGGCGAGCCTTTGAAGTAAACTTTTCCTGAGAAGGGGTCGGACCCGGCGCCGAAGAAGCCACTGGGGAGTGGCGCGTAGAAGAAGTCTTCGGACGTGGCGCTGATACCCGTGGCGGGGCCGGGCGTCTCGAACAGGTCAGAGCCGGCGGGAACGTCGGTGGCCAGGGCGCACGGAGTGAGGATGCCGATAAGGAACGCCAAGGCAAGGCAAATCGCTCCAAAGTGCGGTGTGAAAAATCCTGGGACAGTTTTCGATCGCATGGTTCATACTCCTGGTCGTTTGGTCAATAGGCGACTCGCAGCCGAGCGAGCCACGACAAACACGGTTCAAACACGCTTCGGTTGATCTGCTCAACACAACCAGACGAAGCAGAACATTGCTAACCGACATTTCCCAGATGACCTTGCCCGACTCCGTCGCCGAGTCGCCGTCGGCCGTAGCGCTTTCAAGGCGTCATCTCCCCATCGGCTCAGCGCGCCGATGCACCGCGTCCAGAATGCGCATCGCCATGGGGGCTCGCATGCTCCCCACAGCGGTTTCACGCTCCACGCTCTTTCGAAAGTAAAGGTTCGCCCGGACTGGCCGGTCGGAACCTGATGTGTTGGGAGAAGGCGGTGCGCGCTGGGCGCACGACTTGATGGGTTTTTCCCACTCCCCCCGCCTTGCCCGATTCCGGGGAAATAGCCTACCTAAAAAGACCACGGATGTCAAGTGATTTCGCGGCGACCTGGAGAGATTCTCCGGTAGCCGGGGCGGCGATCGTGCGACCTTTTGTCGGGAGCGTAAGCTTCGTTCCAACGCTGAGTAAGGCGTGACTTCGTTCAACCGCCCGTCAAGCTCTCCGCCGGCGGCGGAGAGCCTACCGCCCCTTCGTAAGGTGAGGGATTGCGGTGGCCGATCTACGAGCCGCCCTTGACGGCCTTGTCCGCCTGAAGGATCGCGTCGAGTTGGGTGCGCAGGATCGCGTCGATGTTTTTCTTCGCGCCGACGGTGACGTGTTCGATGCGTCCGTCACGGCGGATGACGGCCATCGTGGGAAAGCTGGTCACCTTGAAAAGCGCGCCGATTTTGTTGTCCGGGTCGTAGGCCAGTTCCGAATGGTTGCCGATCGATTTGAACGCCTTGACGACTTCGTCGCTCGTGAACTTCTTTTTCATCGTCTGGCTGATGTTGACGAAGCGGACGCCCTTCTTCTCGTACTCCGCGCGGATCGATTCGACCAGCGGCAGTTGCCGCCGACAGGAGCCGCAGTTGGCGGCCACGAAGTTCAGCACGGTCGCGGGGGCATTCTGAATCTCGGCGTCTCCCACCGGCTTTCCGTCGAGAGTCTTGATGGAGAAGGCCGGCAT
>CAYMXF010000125.1:0-2217 GCA_964393935.1 uncultured Planctomycetaceae bacterium | reverse complement strand
GTTGGGAACGATTTCGATGCGCGGCGAGAGATACGCCACCGCCTTGATGGGGATATTCGGCTGAATCGCGAGGTCGGTCGTCAGATTGACTGTCGCCTGGCGCAGCCCGGCATCGAACGGGGGCTTGAGTTTCACCTTGAGTTGATATTCTTCCCCATGCTTGATTTCCGCGAGTACGAAGGAGAACGTGGTTTCTTCGATTTTTTCGAGTTCGATCTTCACGGGCTCATCGAGATGGTTCGTCAGCGTGATGACCATCTCCTTGGGCTGCCCCTCCGCAATCTTCCCGAAGCCGGCCATCCGCGGATTGACCTCGATGGCCGGCCGGGCGATGCCGCGAATCGTCAGCGTGGTGCCGGGCGTGACGGGGTCGTTGGTTTCGAGCGTCACAAATTTTTCGAAATCGCCTTCCTCGGAGGGCACGAGGGCATGTACGGTGATTTCGGCCTGGCGCATGGGGCCGATTTGTCGCGGCGTGGAGGGGTCCAACTCCAAGTCGGGCTTGCGTCGAATTCCAGTGATGTCCAGCGGCAAATTGCCAATGTTCTGGACGGCGAAGGCGGCCTTGGCTCGCGATCCGCACCAGCACGCGCCGAGTTCAACGACCGATTGATCCACCTTGATGATGGATAAGGGTCGCGACGGCCGCGACGTCGGTTGAAAGGCCGCAGCGATCGCGGGGCTCAGGCCGATCAAAACGCAAACAAGCGACGCCAAGGGACTGCGAATCATGGTGCACCTCTTAAACGGTTCAGCCGAATCAGCGGGGCCGACCCCCGTGGATTCGCCGGACATTATATATTCAAGATGGCGGGCACGATGTACCAGGATTGTCGTGATCTGAAGGCAAAAAAACCCCGGTCAGACTTGACCGGGGCTTTAGGGATGTAGGAAACGACGATCGATGGAGCCTAAGCAGTGCAGTGCGTCCCGCTGTCAGCTCTTGGGCAAGGAGGCCGCCAGTCCGGGCACCTCGTTAGCGCCGTGCGGGGCCTTGATGCTCGAACCCCGGAAATCCTCTCCGACCGGCTCGAAACGACCGCCGAGATGTTTGGCGAGAAACGCCTCCGCGACGGCGTAGAACGCCTGGCGATTTTCCGGTCGGGCGAAGCCGTGGCCTTCATCCGGGAACAGCACATACGTCACCGGGATGTTCTTGTCCGACATGGCCTTCACGATCTGGTCGGCCTCGGCCTGCTTCACGCGGGGATCGTTGGCGCCCTGTCCGATGAGCAGCGGCTTCTTGATCTGGTCCACGCGCGTGAGCGGCGAGCGCTCTTCGAGAAACTTTCGGCCTTCGTCGGTGCGATGATCGCCGACGCGGGAGGTGAACATGTCGATCATCGGCTTCCAATAAGGCGGGATCGAATTGAGCAACGTCACAATGTTCGACGGGCCGACGATGTCGACGCCGCAATTAAACAGGTCCGGCGTGAAAGTGAGCCCGACCAGCGTCGCATAACCGCCGTAGCTGCCGCCCATGATGGCGATCTTGGCGGGGTCGGCGATCTTTTCGGAGACCGCCCAGTGGACGGCATCGACCAGATCGTCGTGCATCTTGCCGGCCCACTCGCGATTGCCGGCGTTGGTGAAGTTCTTGCCGAGGCCGGTCGAGCCGCGGAAGTTGACGCTCAGCACGGCATAGCCGCGGTTGGCGAGCCATTGATGCGTGGAGTTGAGGCCCCACTGGTCGCGCCCCCACGGTCCGCCGTGGACATCGAGCACCAGTGGTAGCGCCGAGGTCGGCCGGCCCTTGCCGTTCTTGTCGCTCCAGACAGGGAGCGACAAATAGCTGACGAGGTTAAGCCCGTCGCGGGCCTTGATAACGACGGGGTGCATCTTGGCTAGCGGCAGGCCCTCGAGGCGGCGGCGGTTGGTGAAGAGAAAGTTGGCCTTCTTTGCCGCGCGGTCGTATTCGTAATAGCGAACAGGGCCGTCATCCATGACGTAACTGACGATCCAGTGCTTGTCGTCGAGCGTTCGGCTGGCCACATCCACGTCGCCGGGGGTGACGCCGGAGAGGTACTGCATATCCGACTGGATGCTCTGGTCGAGAATGTTCCACTTGGAACGGTCATAGGTGACACGCACGGCCTCGATCGTTTTTTCGGTCGGGTGGGCCATGACGCCTTCGATATCGGCGCGATCGTCGGCGGCGAGGACCTTTTGCTCGTTGGTTTCCAGATTCCAGGCGACGAGCGCCGCCGTGTCGCGGCC
>CAYMXF010000124.1:4813-9199 GCA_964393935.1 uncultured Planctomycetaceae bacterium | reverse complement strand
ATGAGTTACGCGGCGCCCCGATCCTGTCGCACGTACTGCGGGATCAAACTAATAAACCCTTCCACCAACTTCATCGCATCAGACAGTTCGTCCGCGCGATAGCGCCGCGAATTTACAATCAGAATCGTACGGCCTCCGAGTTGCCAATCAACGACGGGAGCCGCCATCAGATACTCCATCATCTTTGGATGGATCAAATCGTACGCGAACTTGCGATCCGCCGAACTGATGGTGTACCGCCGACCGAATTCCTCGCTTTCAAACTCGATGGGGTTCAGTCCGAAGGTGGACGATAGCTCGTCTATGGGCGTGCGGGGTCGAATCCGCAACCTTGGAAAAACGGCCGCCACATTCGCGAGGACAACGCCCCAAACAACTTTCGGCTCGTTGCGCCGAAGGATGATTTCGTTCGAAAAATCAAAAAACTCCCATTCGATCTCGCCTCGTCGGCCATGAATGAGATTCGCTGATCGCCGAGTTCGACGATCGCCACGATCAAAATACGCGAAGCTCGTGTACTGCTCGTGATGGTCGCTGGGTTCGGGTACGAACGAAAAGCCGCTTCGAGACGCAAACTCGAACAACTTCCGCCGGCGACTCTGTACCGCGCGCCATCTTGCCATGGCAAAGGCCATCGCAAGTATGACGCCCCCAGCGATGAACACCGCTAGAAGTGCCTCGCCGGATGCCGACGCGAGTAATTGCATCTCCATAGTCTCAAACCGCCCCGCGATCCTGCCG
The DNA here is from genome assembly GCA_964393935.1 of uncultured Planctomycetaceae bacterium. Lineage (GTDB taxonomy): Bacteria > Planctomycetota > Phycisphaerae > UBA1845 > UTPLA1 > DATEMU01. The sequence goes on along the minus strand of CAYMXF010000124.1, from coordinate 8,458 downwards.
CACATACTGCGGAATCAGACGGACGAAACCCTCAATCAAGTTCATCAAGCCTAGCAATTCGTCGGCGCGGTATCGACTTGACCGCGTGAGGAGGACGATGCGCGCCCCAAGCTGCCAATCGATGGCCGGCACGGCCATCAGATACTCCATCATCTTCGGATGGATCAGATCGTACGCGAACTTGCGGTCCGCCGCGGTGACATAGAAACGCCGGCTGAACTCCTCGCTCTCGAAATCGATGTCGTCAAAGCCCACGACCGCGGCAAGCTTGTCGAAGAAGCCTTCCGGTCGTATCCGCACCTTGGGCATCGTCAGGTCGATCTGCGCCAGCGCGATCCCGTAGTGGTGGGTCTGCTGGTTCTTCCCGCTGCCGGTCACGTACTTATAGTCAAACATCTCCCATTCGATCTCGCCGCGCCGGCCGTGGATGAGGTTGGAGGATTTTCGGCTATGGCCCTCATCAAACGGCTTAAAGGCTCCATACCGCTCGTAGATATCTCCCGGATCAGCCTCGAACGAAAAGCCGTTTTGCAGGGCGAACGCGGATAGCTCCTGGCGGCGTTTCGCGGCGGCGAGGAATGATCCGATAATGATGGCGAGCACAATCAACAGGCCGACGAAGAATAGCCCGATCTGCCCGAAGCCGTCGAATTGATTGGCCAGCGTCATCATCAAAGGTTGCACAGGCATTAGAGTTTACCCAGTTTAAGGGTTTGCGAAAGTGACGCTAAGAGAATCGTGTGTGGCTGTTGAATGTGAAGGCCGGTGGCACGCCTACGCGGCCGCCGATTTTGCGAACAGTCACCTTGCTGTAGATGTCTCTCGACGCGAGAGTTGACAATTCTTGATCCGATAAGTGCGCTGTTGGTATCATTGCGGACGCAGATATTCTTGACATCAGACGTTGCTTCTGATAAATTCACGGTATTCAGTTCACCCGGCAGCATTTATGGGCCGCTCCGGACGGTCCCTTTTTCAAAGCTGTCCGGTACGAAATCGTGTCCCGCGGCGTCGCTTGCTTGTTCGAGTACGTGGCGCTCGGGAAGGTCGTCGAACGTTCAACCCTTTGTTCTGGAGGACACCCATGAACCGCTCTTTCGAAATGTTCAACTTCCGCGCGAAGGCCGTTTTATGCACGACCTTGGCCGTGGCGATGCATGTCGTTGTCGGATGCGGCGGGCCGTCCTCGCTCTTTCCCGCGTCGAGTAATACGCTCGTCGCACTGACGCCCGATCACCCCATGGCGCAGGCCCTGGCGGGTACGTCGTTCTCTAATGCGACGGCGATCGTGATCAACCCCGCGACCAACCAATTCGGCCTCGTCTTCCCTGACGGTTCCGGGCAACAGATCTCCGGGACGATGACCTACGAGAACGGACAGGTGCAAGTGAACAAGCTCACGTTGGCTCAGGGGTCGATGTCGGCGACCCTCTTCTTCGGCGCAAACCAGGAGATCACGAACATCAACACGTCGGCCGGTCCGAGCTGGCAGCGAACCGTAACCACGCAGACCGCGAAGGCGTCTCAAGCCACTGGGACCCCTTCCGCCCGAACTAATAACCTCGAATCCTATCTGGCCGCCAATGCCGATCTCATGCAGTACGCCCAGCAGATGGATTCCCAGGGCGTGACTTCGACGGTTGTCGGTCAATCCATCGATCAAAGCGCCGGCACCGGTCAATCGGTTAAGGCCGATGCCGCGTTTTGGCCGCTCGCGGCCGTGTTCGGGGCGATTATCTTCATTCCCCTCGGCATTGCCGCCACGATCATCTTCATTTTAGAACTGGTGGTCGTCATCAACGCGATCGTTTGATCCGCCGACGCACCGGCGCGCCGCCTCAAATCCATCAGAGCCCGGGCCAAACCTGTCCCGGGCTTTTTTTGCGCCGCTCCTTCCGCCTGCGCCGAGTTCAAGAATGGCTATCATGGACCGCGTAGGAACTGCATGAACATTCTGGATTCCATCCGCCCGCGCGTCTGGCGAGCGCTCCAGGCCCTCCGGGGTGTCCGCTTCGCCCGAACGAAGCTCTTGTGGCTGACCCGCTGGATGCTCCGTCCGGTGTACCGCCTGCCCTGCACGGTCACGATGAACGACGGCGCTCGGTTTCGTCTCGCCGGTGATCCGCTCGACGACGTCATCCTCGCCGACACCTATGGCGCCTTTCATGATCTCTACTTTCCACGCGGCCTCGACGCCATCCCGTCCAACGAATGGATTCTCGACCTTGGCGCCCACCACGGCGTCTTCAGTGTCGCCGCCTTGACGCGTTATCCCGACGCGCGCCTCATCGCGGTGGAACCTGATCCATCCGGGATCGCCGCGCTTCGTGTAAACCTAGCGTTGAATAACTTGGTTGATAGGGCCGAATGGGTCGAGGCCGCGATCGCCGCGCGGGAAGGCATCGGCCTTCTTACCCAAAGTCGTGAAGGCTCCTGGGCGAACGAACTAGCGCCTTGCGATAGCCACGAGCCCTTGCGACAGGTGCGGACGCTGACTCTGGACACCATCCTCGCGGGCCGCCGGCCGTATTTCGTGAAATGCAATGCGGAGGGGGCGGAGTTCGAGGCGATCCCCCAACTCTTCGCCGCCGGCTGCCGCCCCTTGTGCCTCGCGCTTTTCATCCACCCCGCGGCGGGCGACGCGGACGCGCTGCTCCGTCATGTCCGCGAGGCAGGCTACGCCATTGAACCGATCATGAGTACGCCGGATCACCCACGTTACTTGTGCCGGTTACAAAAAGACTGAGTCGGCACGAATTATTTTTTCGACGGGGGAGAAGCAAACAGCGGACCGGGGGCGGCCTCCGCGTTCTGCTCCACGACGATCGTGTTTTCGCCATATTCGCTGCCCGGCAGATCGTGGGCCGCTTTTCCCTTGGCCTTCCCGCCGGAGCCGATCAACTCGACTTTCTCATCCGCCCGGGCCGTGACGCGCTTGGCGATGGCCATCAGATCGGTCGTGAGTTTCTCCTTGTTCACGCGGGCGATCTCGTTGCACGAATTGACCAACTCACCGATGTATCGCGTGAAGAGGCTCCGCCGATCCGTCTCGTAGCGCTGCTTCTTACGGCGGTTCAGATAGGCCTGAAGCTTGCGGCCGCAGTCCTGCACGGCGAGCTTGATTTCCTTGCGAATCTCGTCGTAATCGGCGATGGCCTCCTTGCCCTCGCTGGTGAACGGTACCCAGACGCTGGCCATGTGAACGAGAATCGCCAGCGGCCCCTGCGGCAGGCTGCCCGACGGCTGCGACAGACCGTAGCGCCGCCAGTCGATGTCGAGGACCGCCTTGTAGATGCAGCAGGCCGAAAGCTGATAGAGCAGCGGCACGCGGTTGGCGAAGCGCATGAGCTTCGCCTGTGAGGGTGATCGCTCCTCCGACACGACCTTGCCACGCCGGACGACGGACTCGTTCGCCGCCGATTCCTGTTCCACGGCCGTCGGATCGGGACCGAGTTCCCCGCCAAAGGCCAGACCGACCTCGATCTGAAAGGGATTGCCGCGATAGACCGCGGGGCTGCGCGTTGCGGCGGTGAAAAACTCCGCCTTCACGCCCTTGAGCAGGCCCGCGAGGATCTGTTCCGGCCCGATCGGCGAGAGACAATTCGTCGCCGGGGCGCGGATCGGCGTCTCCTGCATCGCCTTGTA
>CAYMXF010000124.1:1233-4713 GCA_964393935.1 uncultured Planctomycetaceae bacterium | reverse complement strand
TCCGGGTCCACAAACTCGAACCGCGCGTGGGGGTTGGCGATCGCCGTCAATTCGAGATATTCATCGACCGAGGCCCGGCCCTTCTGATACGTCGCGACGAGTTCGATCTTCACCTCCGTGCCGTGCGGCCAATCGACCTTCGCCGGAGTTTCCTTCACGATCTGCGGGTCGTTGGTCTTCGTATTGATCTGCAATTCGTAGTAGTGCGCGTCGGCCCGGCTGCTGGTCCGCGAGGTGATCCGCACGCTCTTGCCCGTCGTGAGCAGGCCGTACATGCCCGCCGCCGAGATGCCGATGCCCTGCTGCCCGCGGCTCATTTTCAGCCGGTGAAACTTCGAGCCGTAAAGCAGCTTGCCGAAGATGTTGGGAATCTGGTTCTTGACGATGCCCGGCCCGTTGTCGCGCACGGTCACGACGTACCGCTCGGCGTCGGTCTGCTCGATCTTGACGAAGAGGTCCGGGAGGATGCCCGCCTCCTCGCAGGCGTCGAGGCTGTTGTCCACCGCCTCTTTCACCGTGGTGAGTAGCGCCTTTCGCTTGTTGTCGAAGCCGAGCAGGTGTCGGTTCTTGGCGAAAAACTCGGAGACGCTGATCTCCCGCTGCGCCTTGGACATGGATTCCGCTGTCGCGTATTTGCCTCGCGACTTGCGGCGCTTCGCTCCCTCTCCCTTGAAGGGAGAGGGCTGGGGTGAGGGTTTGACTCCTCGGTGCTCGCCCGGCTTCTCACCGGTACGCTTCGACTTGCTCTTCGTAGGCATGGGCTTCGCCTGGCCGGAAGGAGAACCCTCCGGTGTGAACAGAAACTGTAACTGATCGGAGCTTTTTCGCTTGGGTTTAGGGTGTGATTGCGTCGCTATCGCCATCCGTGGCTCCCGATCTCGTCGTTGTCATGCAAGAGCGATCATAGATGATATCGACCAAACCGCGACCGGCCAATTCGCCCCCGCCGCCGGCGGGCTTTACTTGATTTCCTTCATTTTCTCCAACGGAGGCGGCGCCGTTTCGAATCGCCAGGTCGATTCCGGTAAGGGCTTGTTCTCCAATCGCTGAAAATCAAAGACGCGAATTAAATGGCGCTTCGTCCCATCGATAAACTCCCATGATTCACGCCTTGCCAGGAATCCATCCGGCCGAACGTAGAACATCTCCATGATCCAAAATCGCTCATTGGGAAGACACGCCACGACGTCGCAATTCCGGCCGTCTACGATTTCCTGCCCGACAAAATACCCATTCGCCGACCGATCGGCCAAGAATTCGCGCTTGTGCGATATCGGCCCCAATAGATTATTTGTGTAAAACCCAAATGCGCACCCGTACGCCTCTATGCCATCCAGGAGCGTGATCGGCTTCGAAGCATCATGACTCTCCAGGCGGTGCATCACATGCTTGGCCGGAACATCTCCTCTGCCGGCAACCCACTCCTGATACTCATTTCCGACGATCGTGTACACAAGAACTTTCTTGCCCCCGATGTAGATGTTTGACTTGAGCCGATCCGGTGTCATCGATCTCTCCACCCATTCCAACAAATCCAAATCCGGCTCGTGCATCTCCACGGCCATGGACAAATGCTGACAGGTTTCGTACGCCTGTTCGATCTTCTTGGAAAGCTCGCGGGCCCGCGCGACGGATTGCTCGTGGCTGATCGAACCCCTTTCAAGTCGCTTCTTCAGCCACCCCTCGGAGTCGGTGCGCTGCGCGGCATTGCAGCCGACCATGCTCACCACGACCACCGCGGAGGCAAGCGCCTTCAAAAAAGCGCATCGACGACAAGCAGCGATTGGATCCATTTGCGAGGCCATGGCCCCTTCCTCTGCAAACATCCTACTCCAAACGCAGCCGCCAAGGCGATTCAGCCCCGCCTAAACCACATAAAGCACGTAATCCATCCCCCGTCCCCGGTCGATAGCCCTGAAGGGTCCGAAGACGGGCCCAGGTTCTTCTTTTCGGACCCGAAGGTGGCGACGATGTTTGGAAAACGCGACGGGAAACCGGCTTCATTGGCGAACGCGGCGGCGCTGTACCAACAAGGCCTCGCCGCCTTTGAGACGGGCCGATATCTCGAAGCCATCGAGAAGCTCTCCGCCATCGGTGAGGGGCCCGGTAAAAATCTGCCGGCGACGCTGGCGAGGTTCTATCTCGGGCAAGCCCACCTGCAACAAGGGCTCATCGATCTGACGGCGCGGCGCTTTGCCGAAGCGGCGGCGCACTTCGCCGAATCGCGACGGAACAATCCTGACTCGAAAGACCTCTCGTCGTACCTTACGACCTGCTACCTCGGACAAGGCCGCTTCGATCTGGCCGCCGCCGAGATGGAACGATTGATCGCCGCCGGCGACCAAGAGATGGCGTTGCCGATCCGACTGGCACACGCCTTCGCGCGCGACGGTCAGTTCGCCCGCGCGATCGAAACGCTCGAAGCGGCGATCGACGTCGCGCCGCATCAAGCGGAACTCCATTATCAACTCGGCGTACTGCGCGGCTCTGCCGACGACTACGCGGCCGCGTTGAAGGCTCTGAACGAAGCCGTCCGCCTCGCGCCGCTCCGTTCCGACATCCACCGGCAACTCGGCCTGGTCCACGGCGCTCTGCGCGAGAGCGACCAGGCTATCAGACATCTGGCCACCGCTCAGCGGCTACGCCCATGGGACGCAAATACGGCGATGCTGCTGACGATGGCCATCCAGGCGGCCGACACGAACACAACGAATGTTGAAATTGCCCCGGTGAACGCCGCTGCCCAAGACGACGGCGGCTCGCCTCGTCGAGTCGCCCGTGGCGACCTGGAAATGCTCGGTCAGGTCCTTGTGAAAGACCCCGATTTCGTCGAGGCGTTCCTGAGCCTGCCGCCGTCGGATGTCGATCCGCAAATCTTCGCCATGCTCGCGGCGACGTTCGAGCAGGCGTTGGAGCATCACCCCGCCTACGCCGATCTGCACTATCACTGCTCGCGCATCTACGACCGGCTGGGGCAAACCGACGCGGCGATCGAAATGGCGCAGAGCGCGATCAAGATCAACCCGCGATACGTGCAAGCGATGATCCAACTCGGCCGGCTCTATTCGCAAACCAACCGCGATGCCGAGGCGATCGACCGCTTGCAGCTCGCCATCGACAGCGGCGGAAACTATCCCGACGTTCACTATCTGCTCGGCGAACTCTACCGACGGCGCGGCGACCGCACGCTCGCATGCATGCAATACCGCCGTGCGCTTCAGATCAATTCGAATTACACCCGCGCGAAAGAGGCGTTGGAGGCGGCCCTGACCGCTTAGGGGAAAGCGCCTAATGTCGTACCTACTCGAACTCTTGGGCCGCGGCCTGATCGCCCATCTCGTCGGGGCGTTTGACGGCGTCTTCGGCAAAGACACCGAGGAAACGCTGGAAGACGTGCAGCGCCGCGCCGCCGAACAGCCGGAAAACGTCACCTTGCAAATCCGCCTCGGAGTCCGTTACCTTCGCGCCGAGAACCCAACG
>CAYMXF010000124.1:0-1133 GCA_964393935.1 uncultured Planctomycetaceae bacterium | reverse complement strand
CACTATCAAACCCTATGCGAACTCGACCCGCAGCAAACCGACCTGCATCTGACCCTCGCGAATCTGCTTATCAAGGCGAAACGCTATCAGGACGCCATCGCCCGCTACGAGCACGCCCTGACGCTCGAACCGGACAACTGGACGGCGCACAACGACGCGGTCAGCGCCTACGAAGAGGCCGGTCTGGTCCGCGAGGCGATCGAGCACCTGCACCAGATGATCCAGCGCGAGCCCGAGTCGGCGGACACGCGCCTGCGGCTCGGCGACCTTTACGCCAAGATCGGCAACGACACCGCCGCAACGGTCCACTACGAGTGCGCCGTGCGCATCTGCCCCGATTATCTCGAAGCCAACGTCAAGCTCGGCACGCAGCATCTACGGTCAGGCCGCTTTACGGACGCCGCCCAGTGGTTCTCGAAGGCCCTGGAGATCAACGATCGCCTGCTCTCGGCGTACGTCGGCATCGGCGTCGCCCAGCACGCCCAAGGGAGCGACAAGGACGCACAGGCCTCCTTCGAGATGGCACGCAACATCGAGCCCAACAGCACGCTGCTCTTTTCCGAAGTCGCGCGGATGCACCTGAAGGCCGCCGCGAACCAGGAGGCGAATCGCTACTTGAGCCCGTCGCCGCAGCCGGACAAGACGCCGCCGGATCAGCGCCCCGACTTGATCTCGCAGCAAATCGACCGCCTCAAAGAGGCGATCGCCAAGAACCACAACCACGCCGACCTGCACTATCGGCTGGGTCTGCTCTATCGCAATCGCGGGCAGATCGAGGACGCCGTCAACGCCTTCCGCCAGGCGACGACGATCAACCCGTCCTACATGAAGGCGCTCATCAAGCTCGGCCTGGCCCTCGGCGAGATGGGGCGGACCGACGAGGCCGTCGCCGTCTTCGATCAGGCGTTGGAGGTCCGGCCGGATTATCTCGACCTGCACTATCAGGCGGGCCTGCTCTTCGCGCAGCGGCACCGCTTCGAGATGGCCGTCGAACACTTCGAGCACGCGGTCGCCGGGAATCCGCGCAACGTCGCCTTCCAGGCGAACCTCGCGCTCGCGCTACAGAACATGGGCCTGATCGACCGTGCGCAAGCGACTTGGCAAGTCGTCAGCGACCTTGCCTCGCCCGACTC
>CAYMXF010000123.1:4027-9205 GCA_964393935.1 uncultured Planctomycetaceae bacterium | reverse complement strand
CGTCTGACACTTCGGGCACGCCAACGCCAGGTAGGCTTGTTTCCGCCCGCATTGTGGACAATCCAGCGGCGCCCAACGGCGCGGATCGCGGTCCGCCCGCTGCGCGACCTGACGAGCGGTCAATAGAAAGCAATGCGAACAGGACTTGCACATCCACTGCGTTTGGGAGTCGTCACCGGCGGCCAGAGGGTCCGCCAGACCGCCTTGAAAGACGAACGCCAGCGCCACGGCGCAGGCGATGACCACGACGATGCCAAGTTTGAGTTTCATGAGCTTGGGACTCCAAGGTGAGATTCCCAAGGGAAGGCTGCCGTCCGGATTGTACCCGAACGCCGGATCGCTCGTCCAGACCGGCCGCCGGCCGTTATGATCGTCTTCCAATGCCCATGCAGGCGTTTTATTTCGACTCTGTGGACTCCACCAACGACGCGGCCAAACGCCTCATCGCGGAGGGCCGCCTACACGGTCGAGGCTACGTCCTGGCCCGCGGGCAGACCGCGGGACGGGGCACCCAAGGCCGATCCTGGCTATCACCGCTGGACGCCGGGATTTATCTGTCTATCGTCCGCACGGACATGGCCCCAGCCTCCGCCGATACGAGAGACCTGACCCTCGCCGCGGGAGCCGCCTGCGCGGAGGCGATTCAAGAAGTAACATCGCTGCCGATTCAACTCAAACCGATCAACGACCTCATCGCCGACGGGCGAAAGCTCGGCGGCATCCTCACGGAGTGCGTCATCGAGTCGGGCAAGATGTCGTCGCTAATCATCGGCATCGGCGTCAATTTGCGCAGGGCTGACCGACCACTCCCTCCCGATGTCATGGCTCCCGTTTCTCTGGAGGAACTCCTACCTTCGGGCGCCCTCGAAAGCCTCAAGGCCACGCGGCTTGTTGAGCGGATCGCCACAACGGTGGACGCCTACATCACTCGGGTCCTTACCGGGGACATCGAAGGCGTCCGGCAGGCTTGGGAAAGGCTCCTCTTGACCGATTTCCCAAGCCGGCCGCTCAATAGGTGAAGGGGATTGGCACCGACGCCCCCCATCTAGTCAAAAACGGCCCTCTCCAAGATCGTCCGGCCGGTCAAAAATTGTCAAAAAAATGTGGCCGTTTCGGTTATCATATTAGATAGTTATCGGCGGGATGATTTCTACGAGAGCGAAGGCAGTCGAAATCCCACCCGGTTAGATTCTCGCGCTTGCGCGCGGTGGGTCGCGCTGCCTCCAAGGGATGAAATGAAGCGTTTACTCGTCATTATGACGGCGCTGGTGTTCGCGAGCGTCATCAGCGTCTTCGCGAATCTGGGCTGCGACCTCGTACCGCCTCCCGGCGAGGGGTTGACCGTCCCCGACAACGCCGGTTTGGTCAAGCTTCAGGTTCGTAATCTCTCCGGCCTTCCGGCCGCGGTCGAGGAAATCTACGTCATCCTCGACGATCAGGTCCGCCTGACGCAGCGCTATCTGCCGCCTTCCGGCCCCACATCGACAGCCGAGGGCATCTCGACGCTGGCTGACACCGTCGTCGTCCGTGCGGAGGTCGCATCCGATGCCGACACGGCGGCTTTGTCGGTAAAGCCCGGCGACCTCCTGGCCGCCCGCGTCTTTCGGTTTGGGGAGGATTTTGTCAACGGCGACACGATCATTTTTGACATCCCTCCGCCCGAAGAGCCTCAGCCGAATATCATCGACTGCAATCACAACGGCGTGAACGATCCGTTGGACCTGGCAGACGGTACCAGCGACGATTGCGACTCGAACACCGTCCCCGACGAATGCCAAGTGGATTCCGACCACGATTCGTTTATCAATCCTTGCGACGGCTGTCCCAACAACTCCAACAAACACGAACCGGGTATTTGCGGCTGCGGCGCTGCGGATTCCGGCGACACGGACGATGACGGCATCCTGGATTGCGTCGACACCTGTACCGATACCGACAGCGACGGATTCGGCGATCCCGGCTATCCCGTGAACACCTGCCAAGAAGACGGCTGTCCCAACGACTCCAACAAACACGCCCCCGGTATCTGCGGGTGCGGAAAGCCCGACGCCGGCGACGCGGACAAGGACGGCGCGTTGGACTGCGTCGATCCCTGCCCGGTCGATTTCCATGATGATTCCGATAACGATGGGCTTTGCGACAGCGCCGATGTCTGTCCTTTCGATCCCGAGAATGACGCGGACAGCGACGGCGTCTGCAGCGACGTGGACCTCTGCCCCGGCCACGACGACAGACTCGACGCCGACGACGATGGGATTCCTGACGATTGCGATGCCTGTCCGCACGACGGGGACAACGATGCGGATAGCGACGGCGTCTGCGGCGACGTGGATATTTGTCCCGGCCACGACGACGGGGTTGATACCGACGAAGACGGTGTACCGGACGGCTGCGATTCGTGTCCGAACGACTTTCACGATGACTCGGATGAAGACGGCCTTTGCGACAGCGCCGACGCGTGCCCCGACGATCCCGACAACGACGCGGACAGCGACGGCGTCTGCGGCGACGTGGACATTTGTCCCGGCCACGACGACGCCGTGGATTCCGACGAGGATGGGATCCCCGACGGTTGCGATTTGTGCCCCAACGACAACGCCAACGACGCGGACGACGACGGCGTCTGCGACGACGTGGACATCTGCCCCGGTCACGACGACAACGTGGACTCCGACAAGGACGGCGTCCCCGACGGTTGCGACGCTTGTCCCATCGACTTCCCCGACGACTCCGACCATGACGGTCTCTGCGACAGCGCCGACGCGTGTCCGAACGATTCTGGCAACGACGCCGACAGCGACGGCGTCTGCGGGGACGTGGACCTATGCCCCGGCCACGACGACAGGCTCGACGCCGACGACGATGGGATCCCTGACGATTGCGACGTTTGTCCAAACGACAGCGCCAACGACGCCGATAGCGATGGCGTCTGCGGCGATGTCGACATTTGTCCCGGCCACGATGACGCTGTGGATTCCGACGAGGATGGCGTACCGGATGGCTGCGACGCTTGTCCGAACGACTTCCCTGACGACTCGGACGAGGACGGCCTCTGTGACAGCGACGACCCGTGTCCCGACGATCCCGCGAACGATGCTGACAGCGACGGCGTTTGCGGCGATCTAGACATTTGCCCGGGTCACGATGACACGGTTGACTCCGACGACGACGGAATCCCCGACGGTTGCGACGCGTGTCCGCTGGACAGCGCCAATGATGCCGACAACGACGGCGTCTGCGGCGACGTGGACGTTTGTCCCGGCCACGACGATTCCATCGACACCGACGAGGATGGTGTTCCCAACGGCTGCGATCCGTGCCCCAATGACTTCAATGACGATTCAGACCATGACGGTCTGTGCGACAGCGACGACGCATGTCCCGACGATCCCGACAACGATGCGGACAGCGACGGCGTTTGCGGCGATGTCGATACCTGTCCCGGTCATGACGACCACAGCGACGCCGACGACGATGGGATTCCGGACGGATGCGATGTCTGTCCGAACGACAACGCCAACGACGAGGATAGCGACGGGGTCTGCGGCGATGTCGACATCTGCCCCGGCTACGACGATACGCTCGACGCCGACGACGACGGAATCCCCGACGGATGCGATGATTGTCCGAACGACAGCTCGAACGACGCGGACAGCGACGGCGTCTGCGGCAACGAGGATGTCTGTCCCGGCCACGACGACAACCTCGATTCCGACGACGACGGCATCGCGGATGGTTGCGACGCGTGTCCGAATGAAAATTCATCCGTTGCGGACTACGACCATGACGGCTGTCTCGACGGCACCTTTAATCTGGATATGCGACCCAACATGTGCCCGAACAGCCTCAGCCCCTCAAGCAGCGGTTTGACATCGGTGGCGCTTCTGGGCATGCCCGATTTCAGCGTGGCTCAAGTGGACGTCGCGACACTTCTACTGACTCGAGCCGACATCGCATCGGGAGACGTCGCACCGCACCAAGTACAGTCCAGCCTCAGCGATCAGGGAAGCCCCTTTACCACCGCGCCCTGCGTCTGTCATGCCGGGGGGAATGATGGAATTGACGATCTCGATATACGGTTTCGCGTTGACGATATGGTCTCGGCCCTCGAATTGGCCGGGCTGCCCGACTACACGGTGGTCCCGCTCAAGTTGAAAGGCCGATTCCTCAATGGATCGCCGTTCGCGGCGATCGACTGCGTGACCATCCTTCCGCCGACGACGTCTCCATAAAAGGATCGGTGCGACGGGCGGCGATCCGACGGGATCGCAAGCCTCGGCGCGACGCGTTCCTGACAGCACGCCTTCGCAAAAACCTCTATCATCCCCCCTTGCCCTCGACGCTCTGCCGGCGCGGAGGGGCAAGGCGACGCAGATGCTCAGGCCCTACCTCGAACTGCCGCGCTCGATCTATATTCTCTGCCTCGGCACGCTCATCAACCGCGCCGGCACCTTCCTCGTCCCGTTCCTGACGCTCTATCTGAGCAAATCGCTCGGCCTGGACAGCACCTTTGCGACGCGAACGATGGGGGTCTACGGTTTGGGATCCATCGTCGCCTCGCTCACCGGCGGTCATCTCGCCGATCGCATCGGCCGCCGCACCGTGATGCTCACCAGCCTGCTCGGGGCCTCGGCCATTCTCCTGGTCTTTGGTCGGCTCACGTCGCCGTGGGCCATCACGACGGCCGTGCTCCTCTTTTCTTTCCTCGGCGAGATGTACCGCCCCGCCGCCTCGGCCATGATCGCCGACCTCGTCGAGCCGAGCCGACGCCCGGTCGCCTTCGGACTCATGTACGTGACGATCAATCTCGGCATGGCCATTTCGCCGATCGTGGGCGGATATCTCGCGGAGTATTCTTTCAAGTGGCTCTTTTACGGCGACGCCCTGACCAGCACGATTTATGCGGTGATCCTCATGATGGCCATCCGCGAAACGCTGCCGAGCCGTGTGGCCGCCTCAACCTCTCAAGCCGCCGGCGTTGAGGACACTCCCATCGAGCACGTGTCGCCCGTGGCCGCGGCACGGCAAATCATCCGCCATCGCCCCTTCATCCTTTTCTGCCTGGCGACGCATCTGATCGGCATCGTCTACATGCAGTCCCACTCGACGCTTCCGTTGCATCTCTTTGATCTCGGCTTTGGTGCGAAAGACTACGGCCAAATCACCGCCGTCAACGCC
>CAYMXF010000123.1:0-3927 GCA_964393935.1 uncultured Planctomycetaceae bacterium | reverse complement strand
ATCCCGCCCGCGCCAAGCGGAGCGATGATTTCGTAGGGACCGAGTTTGGTGCTTGGTGCCGGCGTCACTCTCTACCCTCCGACACGAACAGGGTCGAAATCTGCCGCGTAGTGTCATACACATACGAGTGTTCATCATCTGAAATAAACGTGGGAGTAACTTGCAGCAATCCTATGCGGTCGGGGGGCGCAATTTCACGAAATAGCTCACGGTGCCCCGTTTCCAGATCAACGCGCTCGACTGCGCATGGAATCTGTGTCCCGCGAACGACGAGCACCGATCTCCCGTCCGTACTCCAATGGAGCGGCTTGTCTTGCGCGCCGAGCCACTTCACGGGCCGCGGTTGACCACCTTTGACCGGATAGAGGGAGTACGATCCATCAGGTCCGCGCGCGAGTATGAGTGTTTCGTCGGGCGAAAAAAGACCACCTCGCGTCCCTTCCGGGGTCACTGCCTGTGGGCCGCCCCCGGTGATTTCCTGGACGTAGAATCGCGTTCCTTTTCCCGGTTCGTTACCATTCACCAAAACCATCTTTCCGTTCTGAAACCATTTTGCGTCTGTATAGTTCTCGATTTCGCCGCGTTCGAGTCGCCGCGTTTCGCCGGCGCCCGTGGGATAGATCACAAGCTGTGGTGGCGAGGAGGGGATGATCGCCAGGGCCCATTTGCCGTCCCTTGACAAGTCCTCGGCAGCTCCTTCTCCTAGCCGCACGACCGGCGACCCGTCGGTCTTTCGCAGACACACCGCATAGTTCACTCCCATGGCTGCGGACGAATCGCCAAAGAGGAGTGTCTGTCCATCTTGGGAGAGCCTTCCACGGAAGCCAGCATCCAGCCACGATAGATTCCGGTCGCCTGGCGCCGCGGGGGTATGGACCATCAATTCACCGCTGGAATCATCACGGGTCGCAAGCCATCGTCCGTCTCGGGCGACGTCGTGAATCGTGAGCCCGCCGGGGCTTTGGAAGGCAACTCGCTTCTTGCCGGCCGGCGTCGCGGCAAAGACGGTCCAGTGCATGCCCGCAAAGCTCGCGGAAAAGAATACTTCCCGGCCATCCGGCGACCAGGCGATCCCTTGCTCACCCCAGTGACCATCGGCAAGCACCGTCTTTCTTCCCTGCAGGTCGACGACGTTGACCGAGCCTCGATCGTCAAATTTCCACGGATGCTCAAAGTACGCGATGCGATCGCCCGCGGGCGCCACGCGAAGATCGCTCAGGTAACCGGCCGATTCCAAGAGCACCTTGCCGATCGGGTATTCGAGCCGGTCCTTCCCATCGACCTCGCGGATGATGGCGAGCTGCGTTCCGTCGGGCGACCAGTCGGCCTGTCTTACGCTCTCAAGGATTTCCCGCGGCGCGCCGCCGCCTAAAGGCGCTCGCGCCAACGTGCCCGTGAACAGGCGGTGTCCGATGTACCGGGCGCCCATGAGCACGGCAAGCTCACCCTTCGATGACACAGCGAGAAGGTGCGCGCCGCGCAGGCCGAGCGATTGCGGCTCGGGATACTCGGGTCGAACCGTGAAGATTTCCGGAGAATTCCCTTCGGCCGCGGCGCTGTACACGATGGTCTTTCCATCCGGCGCAAAGGCCGCCTGAAAGATCGCCTCCCGGTGAATGTTGAGCTGTCGAAAGGCGCCCGGCCCGTTCAGCCTGCCGCCGGCTCGACTCGCGATGAGCACCGACGCAAGGGCTACGACAGCCAGGGTTCCCGCAAGCAGCCACGGAAGCCGCGCGCGACGCGGAGCAACTACGCCCTGATCGGCCTCCGTACCCGCCGACTCCAGTTCCAGCCGTGCGTCGGCGATGTCGTGGAGGCGGCTGTTTCGGTCCTTGGCCAGGCAGCGATCGAGAAGGCGCCTGATGCCCGGCGGCGTCTCCGACGGCAGGGCGCTGTAGTCGGGCTCCTTGTGAAGAATCGCCCCGATGACATCCGTCGTGGTCTCGCCGTCGAACGTCCTCCGACCCGTCAGGCATTCATATAGCACGCAGCCGAAGCTGAAGATGTCCGACCGCTTGTCGACCGGCTTGCCGCGGGCCTGCTCGGGCGACATATATCCCGCCGTGCCCATGATCGCCCCGGGAATCGTGGGGGAGTGGATCGGAGCGGGCGAAGTGGCGGTCGGCGAATCGGCATTGAAGGGCGTGCTGGTGGTCGAAGGTGCGCCGTCGGCGGTCCGTGCCAAGCCGAAGTCGAGGACCTTCACCTTGCCCTCGGACGTGAGCATGATGTTGCCGGGTTTCAGATCGCGATGAATGACGCCCTTCTCGTGCGCTGCTTCGAGCGCCTCGGCGATCTGCTTTGCGATCGGCAGCGCTTCGTCAACGGGGATCGCACCGCGCTTGAGCCGATCCGCCAGCGTCTCGCCCTCCACGTATTCAAGTACCAGGTAGCGGTGTCCATCAGCTTCTTCGAGGCCGTGAATCGCGCCGATGCAGGGGTGATTCAACGAAGCCAACACCTTCGCCTCGCGCTGGAAGCGCGACAGGCGATCGGGGTCCTGGGCCAGGTGCGCCGGAAGCGCTTTGATCGCCACCGTCCGATCCAGCCGGGTGTCCTTGGCGCGGTAGACCTCTCCCATGCCGCCTGCGCCGAGCGGCGAGAGGATTTCGTAAGGACCGAGCTTGGCGCCGATCGTGAGGCTCATTTCTTTGTCAACTCCGCCGGCCAGTTGATGACCAAGGTCAAAGGTGATCCCGACTTCGTCTCCAGCGCCCTTTTAACCAGAAACCTCTGCCCGTCCGGTGCTACGTCATAGGATGCGTTACCGCCGAAGGGCTGGAGTTGAAAGAGTGGTTTCGCTTGTCCGGGCTCGAAGCTCGACTCCTGGGCGACGACGTCGACGGACATCAGCTTCAAGTCCGGCGCAATGTAGAAGATCTCCTTTCTATCACGCTTCCACTGGGGAAGAAACCCGCCCGCCGTCGAAATCTGCCACTTGCGTCCGGGTCCTGGGAAGGGCACGACGAAAATTTCTTTTTGCCCGGACTCGTCGGAGGCATAGACGATCCATCGTCCATCGGGTGAGAAGCGTGCTTCCTCCTCATCGAACGGCGTCTGAACGATGGGGACGAGTTTTGGGGCTTCAGAAGGTTCGAAGACCAAGAGGTCCGCTTTGATCTGCTGCGGCGAGTTGGAGGCCACCACAATCCAACGCCCGTCCTGCGACCAGTCACAGGGAATGCCGTTGAATTCCGCCGATAGGATCGGCTCCTCATTCCCGACGCCGCTGATCGACTTTTGATACAGGTTGTACCGACCGTTCCGATCGGAGCCGAAAACGAGGCGGCTGCCGTCCGGGGACCAAACGGGGTTTCGGTCCCAGGCCGCAGTAAAGGTGAACCGAGTCCGCAGTCCGCGGGCCACGTCGATGATCCAGAGGTGGCTCTGCCCGGAAGTCGGGTCCGCGAGCGAAACCGCCACAAGCTGCCCGTCGGGCGAAAGACGGAACGTCTGATTAAGCGCCGGCTCGCCCAGAATGCCGAGCTCTTTCCCTTCTCGATCGTACCACACCAGTTGAGAGCCCGCGGTCGCGGAACCCGGCTGAAAAACGAGGACTCCGTTTTGCGAAGCGGAGAACACGGCATGGGTATAGCCCGCATCAAACTGGACCTGCTCGGCGATCGGGAACGCGGCGCCGCCTAGTTCCAGTCGTGCGGCGTCGAAGGGCTGGGCCATCAGCGTTCCGTCGCGCAAGAAAAGCACATGGCCAGAGGCGTATGCAGCGTTCGAGCTGACCTGGACCAACCGTCTGTTGGTCGTCCCATCCAGCGACCCGAGCATGAGGTGATTCTTCTCACTGAACGAAGCGCCGCCCTTGACGCGGATGAAATAGAGAAAGTGACGCCCGTCGGGGAGGAAGAACGGCCAGCGGTGGGTCTCCTCGTCTTCCTTGGCCACGGTCAGGGGTGTGGATTCACCGCCCGC
>CAYMXF010000122.1:2922-9213 GCA_964393935.1 uncultured Planctomycetaceae bacterium | reverse complement strand
GGACGGGACAGCCGAATGCGGAAGTCGGAAGTCGGAATGCGGAATGGGGAATGGGAGGAGGCCAAACGCCGAAACGCCAAGAATCCGGGACAATCCGCAGATGGGCGCAGATTTTTTGGTGGAAGAAAGCGGAAGAAAGCGGAAAAGGAAGGGACAGGATTCACACGATTGACAGGATGGGCGGGCGAATTCAAGAAAAAAAGAGGTTGGCTGAACAAAGCTGAATTTCGTGAATTATCCGCGTTGGCGGGGTGAAAAACGGGGGTGGGGTTGAACGGATTCAAGTTGAATTCAAGCGCGAGGGGCCGAGGATTCAAGGGCGCGAGGGACCGAGGGCGCAGGGGTCGAGGGGAGGAAGCGCGAAACTTCGTTTCGATGGAATGGTTCATGTTCATCAGCGCGAAGCCTCCGCGCTCACGGCGACGGCCGCCGAGCCGTATCGAAAACCTAACATACACCTAACAATGTAGCGCGGGGATTGCGAAAGTCAAGGCGAAAGGAGAGATTTTCCTGTTAGGCCTGAACCTCAGCCTTTCAGACGTGCCGGGCGTCAAACTCGTCAAGGCAGCGGCCATGAGGGGATGGCGGCGTCGATTTCGGCCATGATGCGGATGGTCTGGCGGATCGATTCCGTGATTTTTCGATAGGTGTCGATGTCGTCGTAACTCAGCTTCCGGCCTTTGCGGTCCTTGAGCCATTTTTCGCAGACCTGATAGCCGCCGACGTGGAACTCCCAGACCTCCGGCGGCACGTCGTCGAAATACTGCTTGGCGTTGACGTAGACACGGCCGGGCGTCTTCTCGATGGGCGGTTTGTAGCGGGGCTTTTCCACGGTGCTGTCACCGACGACCGGATATTTCGCTTGCGGCGCGGGGACCTTCTCCAAGAGGTGCAGGCCGACCAGTTCCGAGCCCAGCACGCACAAGCGGGCGAACAACTTCCGGTCGCTGGTAAGCGGTAGACGCGGGAAGTCGATCTTCAGGAACTGCGCATACCGGCTGCGATACGTCGGGCTGTGGAACACCGCGTAGGCGTAGTGGAACACGTCCTCCGGCCCAAACGTCTTCTTCAAATCCCCCACGCCGTCGGGCACGAACGCCAAACCCAACTTCTCTCCAAACTCGGCGACAAAGTCCGGCGACAGGTTCGGACGCCGACCACCCTTGCCCGACCCCGGTCCCTCTGCATACAACTTGTCCGTACCGGCTTCGGATGAAGGGTAGAGGTAAAGAGGGAATTGGTAGTTGACTTCCTTAATGCTGACCGTGTGATGCTGGATCATTTGCGCGGAACAGAACACATGCTCCCAACCCCGACCAATCTCGATTGACCGAGTCGTGCATAGCCCCAGATTCTCCCCCGCCAGCATGTGGCGCATGTTTTCAAAGACTGGACGGCAAATGAACCCTGACGACTTGCCGGTGTAATACGTGAAACGTTGATCGAAAGGGCGGTATAGAACTGGCCGGATCAGATTCTTGGATGGGCCACTTCGTCGAACGTCTGCTTGCGCCCAAGTTACTTTCCAACTTTGGACATCCGCACCCAGACTATATTCCGTCCGCGCTTCATCCGTATCAATCTTGGAGAACTGATGCACACGACGCCACAAGGCATCGGCATCGAAGTCGATTGTCAAGGCATCTCGTGCGGTAACCATTCCGACGCCGTTTACTGGCATCACTTCGGGCATAGGCCAACCAGATTCGTACTCTCCGCGCTCGGATTCATCACGCGGCACGAAGAAGTAATGCGGGGAGTTGGGTTTCAAGGGTTTCCACTTGTGCGACTGAACATCGTGGCTGAACAGCCATTCGTATTTGAGTTCCCGCGTACCCCAAAGCTCCGCATGAGAGACCTTCGCAGGTTTCTTGGCCGGGCCGTTCTTGCGTTTGATGAACAAGCCGACAGCGACGCCCTGCATGATGTCGAAGACGTTTTCGTCCTTGGAGCCGTCGGGGGAGGTTTCCTTTTTCTTGGCGTTGCCGTGGAGGTCGAGGACGTAGATATCGTCGAAGGTGTGCATGAGGCTTTGGCGCATGCCTCGGAAGGTGGGGTTGTCGAGGTAGCCGTGGTTGGTGATGAAGCCCAGGACGCCGTAGCCGGTGCGTTCGATGCGGTATTGGGCGAAGCGGATGAACTTGACGTAGTCGTCCTGGAGCCAGAGTTTCCTTTCGCCCAGGGGCTTGCCGTCGCATTCGTAGAAGCTGGGCGCGCCGTTGGGGACGGGGAGCTTTTTCTTGAGCAGGTCGTCGGTCCATTGGTTCATGTTGGCGGACAGGCCGGAGTATGGCGGATTGCCCAGGACGACCATGATGGGGCAGTCGGTTTTGACGTTGGAGGCGGCGTTGGCCTCGCGGGCGATCTCGGCTGCAAAAGGGAACGCCTGTTGCGTTGCAATCTCGGCTTCTTCGAGGGTGTTGGTGAGATAGACGCGCAGGCGTTCAGCGGCGGCGAAGTCGTAGCCGGTTTCCTTGAGCAGCCAGCCGAGTTTCATGTGCGCCACGGCGTAGGGGGCCATCATCAACTCGAAGCCGAAAAGGCGGGGCAGCAGGTGTTGGGCAACGTACCCGTTCGCTCCCGCCCAGATGCCCCGGTTGGCGGAGAGGGAGTCGTGGATGAGGCGGATGGTTGCGTAAAGAAACGTTGCGGTACCGGTGGCCGGGTCGAGGATTTGGACGCGATGGACCTCCCGGCGGACTTTGCCGTCTTTGTGATTGGAGTCGGGGACTTCAACGGTGATCTTGCTATGGTCGGCCAAGCCTTCGGGGCAGGCGAAGTCGCGTTTCAAGATGGCGTCGATGGATCGGACGATGTAAGAGACGACCGGCTCGGGGGTGTAATAGACGCCGCGCGTCTCGCGGAGCGCGGGGTCGTAAGCGGCCAGGAAGGATTCGTAGAAGTGAACGACCGGGTCCTCCCGCTGCGTGGCCTTGCCGAAGTCCTTGAGGATTTCGCCCATAGCGCAGCGGCGCAGGATTTCGGCCAGCCAGTCGACGGCCCAGACGATGGTGGGGTCCAGCTTGGTTCCGGCGATGTATTCGAAGACATCGCGCAGGAAGGGGTTGGTGGCCGGGAGATCGTAGGCGGCGTGTTCGCGGGTAAATTCGCGGGCCTTGCGGTCCGGCACGTTCACGCGCGCGGAGAACATGCCGTAGCAGACGGTTTGCGCGTACATGTCGGCGAAACGCGCCGGTGTAATGTCGGTGAGGATCGTTGCGCGGAACGATTCCAATTCCGAATGTAACGTGCCGCCTTCGCCTTCCAGCGAGAAGGCCTTTTCTATCGCTTCGCGGATGAGTTTGGCGATGTTCGCCATTCGTGCCGCCAGGTCCTTGGGCGTATTGATCGGGGTGGAAGGCGCGTCGAGGAAGGCGTCGAAGAGAGATTGTAAATCGTCTTGAGCCTCGGCGATGAGCTTGATCTTGCCCTTCGCGTCGCGGCGGGCGAGTTGGACCTGCATGCGCGGCTTGCCGTCAAGGTAATGCCGAAACTCCAGGTAATCGGTCAGGATAAGGTTGTCCAGGCTCTCGAAATACCGCCCGAGCTGTTCCGTTTTCGCCGTCTCGTCCAACGAAACGCCGATGTCCTTGCACTCGATGTGGCCGATGGGAACCTGTTTGCGGCATACGATGAAATCGGGCGCACCACATGCGACGCGGCGCGGCTCGTTGGTGGCGTCGATGTTTCCGCCCAGCGAGTCCACGAGGGCCTTCAACGCGGGGCGGTAGCTGTGTTCCGTGGCATTGCCGGTGGCGTGGGTCTTGTCGATATCGCGAAGGTAACTCTTGATGTCGAGCGGCATCCGTGGTTCTCGCCGTGCTCGGGCCCAGTTCTGTTCACGTTGAAGGTGTTTAGATCATTTGACGTGAGAATGGTATCGGGCGGCTGGAAGAGTGCCAATGAGTCGTCGCCGACGAGGTGCGAACAATCCTCCGCCCGCTTTGGGGCGGGGAGGATTTACTTTACCGTGATCCACGGGTTGCGGTCGCACCGGCGATCTCCACCCGTGGCTACAGTCCGTTGCCCCGATTAGGGTGGGATGTGAAACAGGCAGAACATGGGAAGGGATTCCCAGGGTCGGTGTGTGCGAGAAGGGATTCTCGCACAAGCGGGAGCGGAGGCGCCCGCACCAACAAGGCTTGACAGGTCGGCTACAATCTACGGATGCTGCAGGTTGGTGGGCAGGTTGGACGATCACGGATCAACCCCACCCTAACCCTCCCCATAGGCGAGAACTCACCGGCTAATAGCCGGTGCCACACCAGCCGGTGCCATAGCGGACAACCCTTGAGGGCCCCACTGGCTAATAGCCAGTGCCACACTAGCCGGTGCCACACCAGACAACAGCAGGGGTCCACACCGGCTAATAGCCGGTGCCACACCAGACACAAGTCTTGGCTTTCTCGAACGTTGAAACCCACTATCCTAGCATAAACAGGCACTGGATGGCGGATGGCGGCGATGACGGCGGATGAGGGTATACCCGTTACAATGCCGACCCACCGGCTTGGCTACGACGCCGGATGGGAAGCTAGAGATGGATGCGCAAGCAGCAATCCGACAGATCATCAACGACTCGCTCTCGGCGATGAAGCGGCTGGATGACGGCGCCGTCGCGCGGATTGACGATGCGGCGAGGCTCGTCGGCGATTGTCTACGCGCCGGCGGGGCGTTGCTCGTTTGCGGCAACGGCGGCTCGGCGGCCGACGCCCAGCACATCGCCGGAGAACTGGCGGGGCGCTACCAGCGCGATCGCAAGGCGTTCAATTGCATCGCCCTCACGACCAACACCAGCAACTTGACGGCCATCGCCAACGACTTCGGTTACGACCATGTCTTCGCGCGGCAGGTCGAGGCCCACCTCCGCCCCGGCGACGTGCTCTGGGCGATCAGCACCAGCGGCAACAGCGCGAGTATCCTGGAGGCGGCCAAGGCGGCGAAATCGCGCGGCGGCAAGGTGCTCGGCTTTACCGGGTCCGGCGGCGGCAAGCTGGCCCCCCTTTGCGACGTGTGTTTTAAGGCCCCGGCGGAAATCACCTACCAGATACAGCAGCTTCACCAACTGGCCTACCACGTCATTTGCGACCTTGTTGAACGGCAATTCGGCTCATAAAGGCCCCTTCCCTTCAGTTTGCATACTTGACTCGCCGGCCGCATTCGTCTAAGATAATGGCAATGTTGACCGCCGTTTCGATATTCAATTTGCCCGTCACGCCTTGCACGGCCTCGCCTTGCGGTCTGGTCGGCCGATGCATCTGTTGTTGTCGAACAAACTTGGGAGGAACGCCCTGACGGCAACGACGCATCGTTAGTTTGAATCGATCGCGAATTCAAGCGGCCTTCAGGATGGTTCCTGGGGGCCGCTTTTGTTTTTACCCGCGTCGAGGTCGACGCCATGAAGGAGTAGGAAACGTGGGACTGCCTGTTCTCAAACCGCCGCCGCCGTCGGATCTCGGCGAATCGAGCACGCCGCAGGAACTGGTCGCTTGGAGCCTGGAGCGCTTCGCCGATCGAAACCTGGTCCTCACGACCTCGTTCGGCATGGAAGGCTGCGCGCTGATCGACATGTACGCCCGCCACGGCCGGCCGCTGAACGTCATTTATCTCGACACGATGTTCTTCTTTCCCGAGACGTACGCGCTGCGCGACCGGCTGATCGAGCGTTACCCGCACCTGAGCTTCGTCAATCGGGGATCGACGCTGACGCCGGAAGAGCAGGCCGGGCGATACGGCCCCGAGTTGTGGAAGACCGACCCCGATCAATGTTGTAAGCTTCGCAAGGTCGAGCCGATGAACGAGGTCCTCGCCGGAGCGGATGTTTGGGTCACCGGCCTGCGGCGCGGCCAGTCGGAGAGCCGAGCGAGTCTGCGGGCAATGGAATGGGATTGGAAGTTTCAACTGATCAAGCTCAACCCGCTCGTCTCGTGGGACCGCAAACAAGTGTGGGAATACGTTCACGCGAACGGCGTGCCTTACAACGAGCTGCACGAGCAAGGCTATCCGACGGTCGGCTGCACGCACTGCACCCAGGCGGTGCCCGGCTCGCGGATCGGCGACTACACGCGGGTGGGACGTTGGACCGGGACGACGAAGACGGAATGTGGGCTGCACGGAGATGGAATCTAATAAAGGTGCAATGATGGCGGATGGTTCCGAGAAAAAAGAATCGAAGGTCGAAGGATACAAACGGGCCAGTCGGCACCTCCGCGGCACGATCCGCCAAACGCTGGCGAGCGACGCGACGCACTTCGAGGAGGGCGACGTCGGTCTGCTGAAGTTCCATGGGAC
>CAYMXF010000122.1:0-2822 GCA_964393935.1 uncultured Planctomycetaceae bacterium | reverse complement strand
GCGACGCGACGCACTTCGAGGAGGGCGACGTCGGTCTGCTGAAGTTCCATGGGACTTATCAGCAGGACGACCGCGACCGCCGGCGGGAGCTTCGCGACAGCGGCCAAGACAAGGCGCACCAGTTCATGGTCCGCATGGCCATCCCCGGCGGCGTCGTCACGGCGGAACAATACCTCGCTCTCGACGAACTGGCGGATCGTCATGCGAATGGCTCGCTGCGCGTCACCACTCGGCAAGGCTTTCAACTTCACGGCGTGCTTAAGAACAACCTGAAAGCGACGATTGCCGAGATCAATCATACGCTGCTCACGACGCTCTCGGCCTGCGGCGACGTCGAACGAAACGTCATGGCCTGCCCCGCGCCGTTGGATGACGCGCCGCACGCCATACTTCGACAAATTGCGCCGCAAATCGCCAAAGCGCTTCGGCCCGCCGGTCGCGCCTATCACGAGATTTGGCTCGATGAGGAGGAAGTCGTCTCAACGCAGAGCGAAGAACCGTTCTACGGCGAAACGTACTTGCCGCGAAAGTTCAAGACCGCCATCGCCCTCGACAGCGACAATTGCGTGGACATCTACAACTACGACTGCGGGCTCGTCGCCATCGTCGAGAAGGGGCAGGTCGTCGGCTTCAACGTCCTCGTCGGCGGCGGCATGGGCATGACGCACGGCAAGGCGGACACGATGGCCGCTCTCGCGCAGCCGCTGGGCTTCATCGAGCCGGAGCGCGCCGTCGAAGCCGTGAAGACCGTCGCGGCCATCTTCCGCGATCATGGCAACCGCGCCGACCGTCGACACGCGCGATTGAAGTACCTGCTCGCCGAGTGGGGCGTCGACCGATTCGCCGAGGAATTTCGCCGTCGCGTCCAATGGCCATTGACCCCGCCGCGCCCAACACCGCCGCCGACCTTTCACGACCATCTCGGCCGCCATTCGCAAGGCGGCGGAAAATGGTTCTATGGCATCTATATCGAGAGTGGGCGAATCATCGATCGCGACGGCGTCCGCGCCAAATCGGCGTTGCGCGAGATCATCGCTCGACATCGTCCCGGCATCCGCCTGACACCGCATCAAAATCTACTGCTGACCGATCTCGACGAGGCCACGGTGAATGCCATCGAGCAAACACTGTTGGCCAATGGCGTCAAACCGGTCGAGCAACTCTCCGCCGCGCGGCGGTTTTCAATGTCTTGCCCGGCATTGCCGACGTGCGGCCTGGCCATGGCGGAGAGCGAGCGGCTCATGCCATCGGTCGTCGACCGTTTCGAGGCGGAGTTGACGTCGCTCGGTCTGCGTGACGCGCCGATCACGCTACGAATGACCGGCTGCCCCAACGGCTGCGCGCGACCCTACACGGCGGACATCGCCTTCGTCGGCCGAAAACCGGACGTCTATCACGTCTACGTCGGCGGCGGAATGCCCGGCGATCGCGTCGCCGATCTCTTCGCGGCCGACGTGCCGACCGACGAACTCGTGCAGGTGCTGCACCCGCTATTGGCAAATTGGTCGCGGCAGCGACGCGGCGATGAGAGCCTCAGCGATTTTTACCAACGCCTCACCCATCGCCCGGCGCGACGTGTGTCGATCACCGGCAACGAGCAGCCTACGGCGAAGACGATCTCCCTTGCGGTGCTGCCATGATCTCACGGCTGTTGTACCTCGGCGCGACGCACAAGACGACGGCGCTGGCCGTCCGCGAGCAACTCGCCGCCGGGCCGGATCGAATCGCCCATTTGCTCGACCGCTTAAAAGCAGTCGCGGAAGAGGGATTGGTCCTGAGCACGTGTGGGCGATTTGAGTTGTATCTCCTTCAGGAACCCTCGCGGCGTCAGGACTGGCCGGAATACTTTAATGATGCTGTCGGACTCTCGACCTCTTTGTGCCGCCATTTTGAAACTCTCACCGGCGAGGCAGCGGCTCGCCGAGCCCTACGCGTCGCCGCCGGACTCGAATCTCGAATCATCGGCGAGCGCCAAGTTCTCGGTCAGGTTCGTCAGGCGTTCGAACAAGCCCGCATGGCGCATGCCACGGGGCCGCTCCTCTCCGCCTTGTTTCGATCGGCGATCCATACCGGCAAGCGCGTCCGGTGCGAGACCTCCATCAATCGCGCGGCGAGGTCGTTTGCGGAATCGGCCGTCGATCTCCTGCGGCAAACATTACAGTCGTTTACCGATAGGACCCTTGTCGTCTTCGGTACCGGCGCGATGGCCCGCCATGCGGCCTCGCTTCTCGCAAAGGAGCCACACCGCAAGCTGATCGTCGTCAGTGGTCATATCGACCGCGCGGTCGCATTGGCCACAGAGGTCGGAGGCTTCGCACGCACGCTGAGTTCATTGCCGGACGTTCTGGCGGAGGCGGACGCGATGATCTGCTGTGCATCATCGCGTTGGGGAGTCGTGGAGTTGAGCATGACCCGACGACCCGTGACAAAACCTTTGGTGATCGTCGATCTGGGAATGCCGAGAAATGTCGACCCATCAGTCGGCCGTTTGCCGGGTATTCGCCTCATCGACTTGGACCGCGTCCCCGGCGCGGCGGCGCCCGGCCATGACGCGATGGTTCATGCCGAGCGGATCGTCGAACAAGAACTCGGTCGCCTGCTGAAATGGATTCGTCAGCGCGAGGTGGCCCCGCTCGTGGCCCGATTGGCGAAGCCCGACGCCGGCCGTACGCAACGGCGAGAATTGCATCGCGCCATCGTCCAATTGAAGGAGGACGCCGCATGAGTCGGACCGCCCTCATCCTCGCCGCGCATGGTTCTCGTCACGAGCCCGCCGCCAATGAGACGATCCGCCGGATGGCGGACACGCTGACGCATCGCCT
>CAYMXF010000121.1:4768-9239 GCA_964393935.1 uncultured Planctomycetaceae bacterium | reverse complement strand
GCCAAGCGCCTCATCGACCACGGCCTGATCCTGGAACTCACCGACGAGGCCAAGAACTTCCTGATGGAAAAAGGCACGGACGAAAAGTTCGGCGCACGGCCGCTTCGCCGGGCCATCGAGCAGCACTTGGAGGACCCGCTCAGCGAGAACCTCCTCCGCGGAAAGTACAAGGGCAAGAACCGCGTCCAAGTTTCGCTGCACGACGTGGACGGCGAAAAGAAGCTCAACTTCGAGCCGGTCGAACCGCCGCCTGAGCCCGAGCCGGAGTTGGCCGGCGCCGGCGCGGGCCCCAGCGAGGCGACGTAGAGCCGCTTGATTTTCTGATGATTCTTGCACGGCCCCGTGGCGTCAACCCGTGGCCGTTTCTTTGCGCGGGCTTAATTGACACCCGTCGGGTCGCTCGATACGTTGACGATCGATTCAACAATGAAGCCGTCGTAGTAGGGGCCGGCGGCGGCAGTCTTGCTTTCTCGTCCCCTGATAAGCCATACCGCGAGCCAGCCGTGGACGTACGCGATTCCATCCGCCGACATCTCTTCGAGACGTTGATGCCCAAGCCGAAGGAGGCCTGGCCCGTGGACGCCGCCGATTTGTTCGACGCCGGCATGGATTCATTGCGGCTCATGCAGCTTCTCGTTTTTATCGAGCAGAAGGTCGGCGTGCTCTTGCCGGACCACGAGGTCACGCCGGAACGCGTCGCGTCGATCAATTCCATCGTTGAATGGATCGGCCAACATAAACGTCGGTAAGTCGTTCTCGGGCCGCCGTCGATCACGATGTCGCAGACGCTCTATCAGTTGCTACAGGATTCGGCCCAGCGCTTTCACGCCCGCCTTGCGGTTGAGTTGGGCCAAGACCGCTTGGCGTACGGTGAGCTTCTGGACGCGAGTGACCGATTGGCGACGTTGCTGGTCGGGCATGGCGCCGCGCCAGGCGTCCGCGTCGCGTTCTACTTCAAGAAGTCCATCGACGCGATCGTTTCATTGTTCGCAATCATCCGCACGGGAGCCGCGTACGTCCCGCTTGATCCGGCGTGGCCCGACCAGCGCAAAGCGGCGATCTGCGCGGACGCCGGTATCCGTCTCTGGGTCGGGACCGATCCGCCGCACGGGATCGGCGGGATTGTCGCGGCGATCGTCACGAACGCCGATCACGCCTCGATCCCGCTGGCCTCGTCGCGCGACTGCGAAGCGGCCCGCGGGCAGCCGGCAGCGCCCGCGGACGACATCGCCAACATCCTCTACACCTCCGGCTCGACCGGCCGTCCCAAGGGCGTGCGGATCACGACGCGGAGCCTGCTGCATTTTTCCCAATGGGCGGCGGTTTACTTCGCGCTGATGCCGGAGGACCGCGTCGCCAATCACGCGCCGTACCATTTCGACCTGTCCACGTTCGATATCTTCGCGGCGGTTCGCGCCGGGGCGACGATGTGCCCCGTGCCCGAGCGGCTGAAGATGTTCCCGTACCAGATGGCGAAGTGGATCGCCGACGCGCGGATCGGCGTGTGGTACTCGGTGCCGTCGGCGCTGATGCTGATGCAGCTTCGCGGCAAGCTCGCCGATCACGACCTGTCGGCGCTTCGACACGTCATCTTCGCCGGCGAGGTCATGCCCAAGCCCGCGTTGCAAGAGCTGGCCCGGCGGATTCCCCAAACGACGTTGACCAATCTGTACGGCCCGACCGAGACCAACGCCTGCACGTACCACCGCGTGAGCGAGATGGACCTTCAGGACGACGGTTCGCTGCCGATCGGACGGGCGATCAGTGATACTCGGTTATGGATTGTGGATGAGAGCGGCCGGCCGTGTGGCACGGGCTATCAGCCCGTGACCAGTTCACCACAGGCTAGTAGCCTGTGCCACACGGGTGATAGCTATGAGGGAGATTCGCCTTCCGGCGAACTGCTCGTTGCAGGGCCGACAGTAACGAGCGGCTATTTGGGCGACGCGGAGTTGACCGCGCGGCGGCTCGTCGCCGCGCCCGACGGCGGCGGCCTGGCCTACCGCACCGGCGACCGCGTCCATGCTCGCGCCGACGGCGTGCTGATGTTCGAGGGGCGGATCGACCGCATGATCAAGTGCCGCGGCCATCGCGTCGAGCCGGGCGAAATCGAGTCGGTGCTCGTCCGCCATCCGATGGTCAAGGAGGCCGCGGTCGTGGCCCTGCCCGACCCCGTCTTCGGCAACCGCCTCAAGGCGTGCGTCGCCGCGCGCGAGGGCGCTCGCCTGACGGAGGCGGACCTGATCGAGCATTGCCGAGGGCAATTGCCCGCCTACATGCTGCCGGACGTGTGGCAGTTTTATGATTCATTGCCGCGTACGGATCGGGAGAAGGTGGATTTGCGAGCGCTGACAGCGTAAGCTCGCACTCCACCTTGTTCGACCCATGCAAGACTCCCACGATCAACGCAGGATTTCACGTCTCGAAGCATGGGGAGAAATTCGATGTCCGAAATGCGATTTCGATATGAGAGCCCAACAAGGAGACCCCCGACGCTGCCCCGAGTGCGGAACGATTTCATCAATAGCCGAACTGCTCGCATGTGTTCGAGCGCGGCGATGGAGCCCGAGTCCCGCGGAAACGATGCCAACGCTAAGCGTTCTTGCAATCTTTGTGATGTCAATCTGTGGAGCTATCGTTTGGCGAATTGGTTTCTATCCTATTCCGACGTGTATCCTCTTGGGCGCAGTTTTTTCTTGGATGGTCTGTGCCGCGTCGTTTGCAAGAAAAGTCAGCTTACGCAAGGGCTGGCTTACGGTAATGGGTTGGTTCGCACTCACCGGTGCTGCCATTGTGGCGGTGTTCGCCGCGGGAAGTGCTTTAATAGGATTTGGCATTAATTCTGGACTTGGTCCTTGGCCAGGACTCATCTTTTATGTCGTGATCTACATTCATTCCAAATACATTCGCTGGAATCCGTACCTTATTGCCAGAGCCAGATTGCGCGACGTATGTCGGCAGAAAGTGATTGAGGAATTATTGAAGCGAGACGAGTTTTCTCAGAAGAGTTTTTCCGGCGACAACCTATCCCCTTAACCCCAATCCCGTCGCGATGATGTTCCGCCGGATATCGTTCGTCCCGCTGTAGATGATCCCGCCGAGGCTGTCTCGCAAAGAATTCTGTTTTGCGACTTTCGTCACTAACTTTTTTGTTGCCGTCGCGGTCAAAAACGGGATCGACCTCGCCGACGGTCAACTCGCGCTTGGCGAACTCGATGGCTTCGTCTTTGGCGGCCTGTTGAGATGGAGAGAGAGAAAAGTCCATGCGGAAAACTCGAAACGTCGGAATAGGATGATAAGCGGACGCGATCAGGTGGACGAGACGCGGTGGGAAGACGCGCGAAGTCCGCCGCCGACGCACAGGATGGCGCCGAGCCCAATGAGACACAATCCGACCAAGGCGCTCCGTTTGAAATCCTCGCCCTTCGAGGTCGCGGAGTGGATGAGTTCCGTCAAATTCGCGTTATGCGGAATCGTGAAGAGCCCGGCGGCGGTGGCAAGAAAACCCAGCGAGGCGACTTTCAAAGCGGCGGGCGTTTGTCGCGGGCGACCGCTCGCACGGCCGATCGCGCTGTGCGTGTAACCGTAGGCGGCGTAGATCGACATGCCCAAAACGAGCCAACCGATGAAGCGCCACCACGAGGCCGGCGGCAGGTAGTACATGAGAAAAATGCACGAGACCGCGCCCAAGAGCGGCAGGAAGAACGGTCCGAGGGGCACGCGGAACGGCCGCGGTCGATCCGGGTCCTTCATGCGCATGATGGGAATCCCGATGCAAACCAGGACGAATGCGAACAGCGTGCCGATGTTGGTCAGGTCGACCATTTCGTCGATGCTGGCGAAGGCGGCGGTCGTCCCGACAGCAATGCCGGTCAGGATCGTCGTGACGTGCGGCGTCTGGAACCGCGGGTGAACCTTGGCGAACGCCTGCGGCAAGAGACCGTCGCGGGCCATCGAGAAAAAGATTCGAGGCTGTCCGAGTTGGAAGACGAGCAGCACCGCCGTATGCGCGACGACCGACCCGAAGGCCACGATGGTCCGAGGCCACGTCGCGCTGGGGGCGACGTGCTCCAGGGCCATGGTC
The DNA here is from genome assembly GCA_964393935.1 of uncultured Planctomycetaceae bacterium. Taxonomy (GTDB): domain Bacteria; phylum Planctomycetota; class Phycisphaerae; order UBA1845; family UTPLA1; genus DATEMU01. The sequence continues at coordinate 5,155 of CAYMXF010000121.1, read as the reverse complement.
AGCGGCTCGGCCTGCTCGGTGGAGAGACGCTTGACCAATTCGGGGTACGGGATAAGGCCCGTGAAGACGGCGGCGACGAGAATGTAAAGGATCGTGCAGATGATGAGCGAGGCGATGATGCCGATGGGCAGATCGCGCGAGGGATTCTTCGTTTCCTCCGCGACCGTTGAGACGGCGTCGAAGCCGATGTACGCGAAGAACACGACGGCCGCCCCGGAAAACGTGCCGTGCCATCCCTTCGGTTGAAACGGCTGCCAATTTTTGACCATCTCCGACGGCGAGACGTAGTAAATCGCCACAGCGACGAAGAAAAAGAGGACGATGATCTTGATGCCCACCATGACGGCGTTGAAGCCGGCGGATTCGCGGATGCCCCAGACCAGCACG
>CAYMXF010000121.1:0-4668 GCA_964393935.1 uncultured Planctomycetaceae bacterium | reverse complement strand
GGAGTCGAACCGATCATGTCGCAATCGAAAGAACAATGGGGCAGTCGTCTCGGGGTGATCCTGGCGGTCGCTGGTTCGGCCGTGGGGCTCGGAAATTTCCTGCGGTTCCCAGGTCTGGCCGCGCAGAACGGCGGCGGGGCGTTCATGATCCCCTACTTTTGCGCACTGCTTTTCCTCGGCATCCCGATTTGTTGGGCCGAATGGGCCATGGGAAAGTACGGTGGTCAGTTCGGCTTTAACTCCTGTCCGGCCATTTTTGGCGTCCTGGGTCGTCGCCCCATCTGGCGCTATCTCGGCGTGCTCGGACTGCTCATTCCGATCGTTATCTACATGTACTACGTCTACATCGAATCGTGGTGTCTACAATATGCCTGGAACTATCTCGTCGGCGCCGTTGACCTCGGCAGCGACAAGTCAAAATACGTGGAGAACAGCCGCGGCTTCTTTACGCACATCACCGGCAGCGACCAAGACGGCGTCATGTTGCACGGTTCGCTGCACCAAAGCGTTTTGTTCTGGATTATTACGTTTTCAATAAATTTCTACCTGATTTTTCGAGGCCTTTCCAAGGGAATCGAAGCGTTTTGCACGTGGGCCATGCCCATGATGGCGATTTGTGCGATCGCCGTGCTCATTCGAGTGTTGACGCTTCCGCCGCAACAAACTGAAGGTACGACGCGCACCGTGCTCGACGGACTCGGTTTCATGTGGAACCCCAAACCACCCAAAGCCGGCGGCGATTGGTGGTCTCAACTCGCGAACGCGGACGTGTGGATGGCCGCCGCCGGACAGATCTTTTTCAGTCTTTCCGTCGGTTTCGGCGTCATCATCAATTACGCCAGCTATCTCAAGCGGAAGGACGACGTCGTTCTCTCCGGTCTGACCGCCACGGCCACCAACGAATTCTTCGAAGTTTGCCTGGGCGGCCTGATCACCGTCCCCGCCGCGTTCATCTTTCTCGGCGCGATCGGCACTCAAGGCAGCAGCTTTCAAGTGGGCTTCCAGACGCTGCCCGTTGTCTTTCAGTACATGCCGCTCGGCAGACTGTTCGGTGCGTTGTGGTTCTTCATGCTCTTTTTGGCCGCCATTACGAGTTCGCTTTCGATGCTCCAGCCGGCGATCGCGTTCCTTGAAGAAGGTCTGGCCATCGGCCGACGCGCGTCCGTCACCCTCCTCGGCCTCATCACCGCGCTGGGCTCGTTCTTCGTCATCTGGTTCAGCAAGGACTTGGTCGCCCTCGATACGATGGACTTCTGGGTCGGCACGGCGATGATCTTCGTCCTCGCGATGGTCCAAGTCATTCTCTTCGCGTGGGTCTTCGGCGTGGATAAAGGAATGAAGTTCGCGGCGATCGGCGCTGAGATGCCGTTGCCGAAGGTTTTCAGATTCGTCATCAAATATGTTTCGCCGCTTTACCTCATCATCGTCTTCGTCATGTGGTGTACGAACAATCTTCCGGGCTACCTGACGCAATTGAAGAAAGGCGGTGTGCCGCTGCTGACCGTCGGCCTTATCGCGGCCGTCACCATCTTCCTTCTGATCCTGATCAACATCGCCGGAAGGCGCTGGCTTGCGGAGACAAAGGACACTTCCGGGCCCCAGTCCGGATTTCCAGTTCAAACTGCTCATGCGGAGGTTCGGACATGACTCTTGCCGGCTGGATTTTCATGCTCGCATCCGTGGGCTTCGTGTTGTGGCTGACGGCATTTTGCTTTTATCGCGTCCTGTCCAAGCCCTCGGCTGCGGAGCACATGCACGCGCCCCTGGACATCGATACCCACGACGCCAATACCTAAGGCCGGCCCTTCAAAGCCTGCAATCCTCCCTTTTGGTCGGGGTATAAACAGGACGGACCCCGTGCGCTTGAGCGGCATCTTACCAGTACGGCGTTTATAATGGCTGTGGCCATCAGCCCTTAGATGCCGATGCAGCACCAAGGCCCGTTCGACTTTCAACCGTCATGCCCAGCTTCACCTACACCGCCCGCAACGCAGAAGGCAAGACCATTAGTGGCGTCTTGACCGCCGATAACCAGCAGCAGGTCCTGCGCTCGCTCGACGAGCAACTCCTCTTCCCCGTCGAAGTCCGCGAGGGGGGCAAGGCCGGCGGCGGGGCCGGCAAGCGCAAGAAGAAGGTCAACGCCGCCAAGGTCGCCGTTCTTTACTCGCAGTTCGCCGACCTGCTCCGCGCCGGCGTCCCCGCCCTTCGCTCGCTGGACGTGCTGCACAAACAGACGTCCAATGCCGTGTTCAAGGAGGTTCTTCGCGAGGTCCGCGAGGACCTTTCCAGCGGCCAGACGCTGGCCGACGCGATGGGCAAGCACCCCAACGCCTTCAACCCCTTGCACGTGTCGATGATCCGCGCCGGCGAGAAGGGCGGGTTCCTCGAAGACGTGCTCGTCCGCATCGCCCTCTTCACCGAGCGTCAGAACGAACTCCGCAACAAGCTGCTCGGCGCGATGCTGTATCCCGCCCTGCTGATGACCGTCGGCACCAGCATTATTATTTTCATCCTGGTCTACATCGTGCCGAAGGTGCGTTCGTTCCTCCGAGGCGATCTGCCCACGATGACGAAGATCGTCTTTGCCTTTTGCGATTTTCTAAAGGCGCACGGCACCGCGGCGGCCGGAATCCTCTTTGTGGTGGTCTTCACCGTCATCGGACTTATCCGCAGCGAGCGCGGCCGGAAGGCCATGGACCGGTTTTCCCTCAAAGCCCCGATGATGGGCAAAATTATCACGCTCGTGGCGATCTGCCGCTTCTGCCGCATCCTCGGCACGCTGCTGCACAACGGCGTACCCATTCTTCAGTCGCTGAAGATCAGCCGCGACTCGGCCGGCAACCGATTGTTGATGGAACTGATCGACGAAGCCATCGAGGGCGTCCGCAAGGGCACGTCCTTGGCGGCGCCGCTTGGAAAAAGCGACCTGTTTCCGCTGGATATCATCGATATGATCGCCGTCGGCGAGGAGAGTAACAACCTCGAGCACGTGCTCATCACCATCGCCGACTCGTACGAAGCGAGAACGGGCCGGCAGATCGATCTGATGGTGCGGTTCCTGGAGCCGCTTTTGCTCGTGTGCATGGCCGTAGTCGTGGCCATCATCGCCATCGCCCTGCTCCTGCCGATTTTGACCATGAGCACGGGCGGCGCGGGATAGAAGGGACGTTAGACTGTCGAAACCGCCGGTGCGGCGCTAGAATCTAGTGAACTCGGTATGAAGAAGTCGTTCGTTTTGAAGGAGATCGCGTCATGAATACGTTCACTCACAAACGGCAAGTATCCGGGCGGCAGGGCTTTACCCTGTTGGAAATCCTCCTGGTGGTCGGTTTGCTGGCCCTTTTGGCGGCATTCGTCGTTCCTGCCCTGACCAGCCAGAGCGACAAGGCGAAAGTCAACCTCGCCAAGGCCGCCATCGGTCCAAACGGTCCGCTGAGTTCGGCCATCAATCTCTTCAAGCTCAATACTGGGATCTATCCGGAGGAACTCAAGTACCTGTTCGAGAAGCCCAGCGACGACGCAATCGCAAAGAATTGGACCGCCTGCATCGAGAACGAAAGCGGGCTGCAAGACCCCTGGGGCCACGAGTTTCAGTACAACGCCAAAGGCCAGCACAACGAAGACAAGTACGATCTCTGGAGTTGGGGGCCTGACGGCAAGGACGGTACCGACGACGACGTCGTGAACTGGAAGACCGATCGTTGATGACGCCTGTGTTATCTCACAACTCGAAGCTCGGGTGGGGCGGGACGGGCGTCTCGCCCGTCAACCGCGTCCGAGGCCGGAGGGGATTTACACTTCTCGAACTGCTTTTGGCGTTGTCTCTGTTGCTGCTGCTCACGGCCATGGCCTGGCCGCTCATGCAGAGCCAGATCGTTGCCGCGGAGCTGCCCGAGTCCGCCTCGCGTATCCGTTCGCTCCTCTACATGACGCGATCCTCGGCGATGCTGGAACACCGCCGGCATCGGGTCCGATTCGCCCCCGACGTGCAACAACCGCTGATCGAAATCGAACCCGATCCGATCATCGAACCCGGCCGTTTCGTGCCCGTCCTGCAAGACTGGGCGACGGAGCCGGCCCTGCTCTCGGATGTGCAGGTGCATCGCGTCAACCCAGGCCGCCCTGCTTACATGCGCCCGGTTTCCGCGGAGGACGGGGCCGCGCAAGATCCCCTCGCGGTGGAAACCCCCGTGGAAGAGACGGGACCGGCGACCGACTCCACGTCCGCGAAGTTTCAAGCCGCCATGTCGGACGGGCTGGGCGGACAAGAAGCGGAAATCGACGAGCGACGGCCGGTGATCCTGTTCGAGGCCGACGGCTCGACGGATTGGGCGACGTTGATTATTTCGCGCACCCTTCCGACGGAAGAACTCCCAAAGGACCAACCGGAGGCCTGGGTCGTCCTCGACGGCCGTACAGGCCTTGCGATCATCCGCGACGCCGTGACGCAGTCACAACTCGACGATCCGACCTTTTATGTCCAACGCGAAAAGCTCGAATTGCCCGATACGCCCACGGAGGATCTGACGCTGAACATCCCGACGTCGCTCGGCGATCTTCCGCAGGACGCCGGTCAGGAGATGCAGCAAGGCCTGGTCGATCAATCGTCGCTCATCCAGCAGGGCGCCGATCAGCTCCAGGGGGCCGACCCATCCGCCTTGCAAGGCG
>CAYMXF010000120.1:0-9308 GCA_964393935.1 uncultured Planctomycetaceae bacterium | reverse complement strand
AGTACATCAACGTGAAGCGGATGGCCCTCGCCCTGCACGGACTGATCCGCACGGAGTACCCCGGCGATTTTGTGGATTTCGTCGAGGTCTTCACCCTCGCCAAGCGCCGGCATATCTCCGAAGTGCTTCAACTCCTACCCAAGCCGGTCACGATCCACGAGCCGTATGTCCGCTTGAAGGCCGACCTGAGCGACGACCGGATCGCCGAGCACGACTTGCCGCCGCACTTTACGAACCTCCAACACGGCCTGTCCATATCCAGGCGGATTCTCCAGGGGCAAGACACGCCCAACCGCCAGATCATCCTCATCACGGACGGTCTGCCGACGGCGCACTTCGAGAAGAACTGGCTCTACCTACTCTACCCGCCGGACCCCCGGACCGAGGCCTTCACGCTTCGAGAGGGGCTGCTTTGCCGAGAACAGAACATCACGATCAACATCTTTCTCCTTTCCTCCTGGGCCCAGACGGAGGAGGACGTTCGCTTCGCCTACCGCTTGGCTGAAGGCACCCAAGGGCGTGTCTTCTTTGTGGGGGGTCGGGACCTCGATCGATTCGTGGTGTGGGACTACCTACAGCGTCGCCGATTCTTGATTGGATAGGCCGGAGCGACATTTTTTTCGCCCCTTGGCCCTCCGCGCCGTTCACTTCGGGCATTGTTTTTGATATCATTAGTAGAGAGCGGGAAATTGCGCGACGCTGACTTCCCTTCTAACTGAATCTTAATTCGTCGCATGACCATTGGGGGGCATCGGACGACCGGAAGGGTAGCGTCGGCATCGATCACCTAGGAGGAAGAGATGCGAATGATAAGATCGGCCCACAATTGGACGGCCCTTTGCGTACTGGCGATGATCGGCCCCGCGGCTGCGGCAAATGGTCCGAGTTCGCTTTCCCGCGGCCAGTTCGTCCGACTCGACGCAAGAGCCGCCAAACAGGCGAGCCGCGTCGGGATGAATCCAAAGCTCACGATCGATTACGGAGCCTTTTCCCTCGTGGAACTGGGCGACTCTGATTTTGCCAAGCTCAAGGCAGCCCAAATCGAGCACCGCGATCAGACCAATGACTATTCGTTGGTGTTGGGAGAATCCCGTTTCGACCCGCTGCTTGAGACTCCTTCCGTACCGGCGGAATGGGCGGCCTTGGCACGCGCCGGGGGCAAGGACCTTCGGCTCATCCAGTTCGTCGGCCCGACAAAACAGGAATGGCTCGACCGGTTAGCCGCCGACGGCACAAGGATCGTGCAATACATTCATCCCAATACGTACGTTGTCTATGCCGAGTCGACGATCCTTACCAACCAGCGCGCCGCTCTCGAGGTCCGCTGGACGGGCGATTTCCTGCCCGCCTACAAGGTGATGCCGCGCTGGCGGGCGCTGCCGGCCGGTCCGATTGCGTCCAAGGTGATGGTGTATCGCAGTACGGACTCGAACCGCATCTTCGAGTCGATCAAGGCCCTGGGCGGAAAACTCGACTCCGTCGCCAACACGGACCCTGTCTTCGACGTCGCCACCTTCATGTTGCCGGGCGAGAAGTTTCTCGACGTCGCCTCGTTAGGAGGCGTGTACAGCGTCCAACCCATCCCGACTGACGGCGGACTGCGCGGCGAAATGAGCGATCAGGTCAATGTGAACAACGTGAACGGGTCGAATCAGGCCTTTCCAGGTTACATGGCCTGGCTTTCCAGCGTCGGCCTGAGCGGCGCAGGCGTCCGAATCGCCAACGTCGACGGCGGCGTGCAGGACACGCACCCCAATCTGGTCAATCGATTCGTCGCCTGCTTGGGAACCACATGCAGCGCCACCTCCAGCAATCACGGAACGCATACGGCCGGCATCATGGCCGCCGATGGCACCTCGGGCGTTCTCGATAGCTTCGGATTCCAGCGAGGATTAGGCGTGGCGCCCGGCGCCAATCTCGTGGAGCAAGTCTATAGCCCCTGGTACACGCAAGCCGACGGCATGCTTTTGTTAATGACCGACTCGTATAACAACGGCGCGTCGCTTTCGGGAAATAGTTGGGGCCCTGCCGGAACTCCTCAGGGCTACGATGATGACACCCGCCAATGCGACGTCGGCGTCCGCGACGCGGTCCCTCTGACCGCCGGAAACCAGCCGCTGAGCTTCGTGCTTTCCTTTATGAACGGCAATGGCGGGACCAGCACGCAGGGGACGCCCGATGAGGGGAAGAACATCTTCACCATCGGCTCCACGAAGATGCAAAATACCGACGGGTCACAAATCTTGCAGATCGACGATATTTCTTCGAACTCGGCCCACGGACCGGCGTTGGACGGTCGCAAGATTCCGCACATGGTCGCGCCGGGTTGTTACGTCGATTCGACCTATCCCACGAACTCGTACGCCCTGCTTTGCGGCACCAGCATGGCGTCTCCCCACGTTTCCGGCGCGGTCGCCCTGTTCATCCAGTATTACCGCGGCCTGCCAGGATTCACGGTCGATCCCAGTCCCGCTCTCGTAAAGGCCGCATTCCTGCCCGTTGCACACGACCTCGCCGGACATCTCGATGCGGACGGCGGCGTCCTGGGCCATCCCTTCGACAGCAAACAAGGTTGGGGCCGCATGGACCTCGAAGCCGTCGTCGATCCGCAACTCGCCGTGCAATACTTCGACAATCCAGTTGTATTTGACAACACCGGCGAGCAGTGGGTTCGAAGTGTTTCGGCCGAAGACCCTTCGCAGCCGATTCGTATCATGCTCGTCTGGACCGACGCTCCCGGCCACGGTCTGGGCGGAAGCACGCCGGCCTGGAATAACGATCTCGACCTGACCGTCGAAGGCGGCGCGAACACCTATCGCGGCAACGTCTTTAACAGCAGCGGCTGGTCCACGACCGGCGGCGCGGCCGATGACCGCAATAATACCGAAGGCGTCTTCATCGGCCCGACGGCGCCGAACGGCTACACCATCCGCGTCACGGCGGCCAACATCAACTCCGACGGCGTTCCCAACTCCGGCGACACCACCGATCAGGACTTCGCCGTCGTCTGTTACAACTGCGATTTGGACCCCACTTTCACGCTAGCGGCCACGCCGACTCCGCGGGATATCTGTGCGCCCTCCGACGCTGTCTATGCCATCGACGTCGGCTCCGTCATGGGTTTCACCGATCCCGTCACCCTCAGCGCCGGCGGCAATCCCGGCGGCACGATGGTCGGATTCGGGACGAATCCGATCACGCCGCCCGGCTCGACGACCATGACGATCTCGAATACCGGCGCGGCCTCCGCGGGTTCGTATGACATCCTCGTCACGGGAACGTTCGGCCCGACCGTTCGCTCTTCGACGGTGCGCCTCAATTTATTCACGGCATCGCCCGGCGCAGCGACGCTCATCTCGCCGGCCAACGGCGCGATCGATCAGGCGCTGCGTCCGAATTTCACATGGTCCGCCGCTTCGCAGGCCTCCGCGTACACCATCGAAATCGCCGCGGACGCCGGCTTCGGTTCGATCGTCCAGAGCGCGAGCGGCCTGATCAACCCGGCTTTCACGCCTGCCGGCGACCTTGGCACGGCTACAACATACTACTGGCATGTCCGTGCGACGAACCCCTGCGGGACCGGTCCAAACTCGACCCCGTTTAGTTTCACGACCCGCACCATTCCGTTGATCCTGTTGGTCGATGATGACGACAACAATCCCGATGTCCGCGCCACCTACACGGCGGCCCTCGCGGCGCTCGGCAAGAACTACGACCTTTGGGACACTAACAACTCCGATAACGAGCCCACCGCCGCGCAACTCAGCCCGTACAAGATCGTGATATGGTTTACCGGCCACGAGTTCGGGGGTTTCGCCGGACCGGGCTCCGCCGGCGAAACCGCTCTGGCGACCTGGCTCAACTCCGGAAAACGGTTATGGATCGTCGGCCAGGACTATCTTTACGATCGCGATTCACCGACCGGCGTACCTACATCGTTCATGCAGACTTATCTCGGCATGGCCAGCCCGGGGCAAAACGATATCAACCAAACGACGGTCACCGGCCAAAACGTCTTCAGCGGCTTAGGGCCTTACGCGTTGAGTTATCCTTTCGCGAACTTCAGCGATCGGATCAGCCCCAATGGGACGGCGCTGGTGGCCTTTAACGGTAATGCCGGTACGCCTCCGAACGCGGCGATTTCCAAGGACAGCGGCGTCTATAAGACCGTGTTCTTTGGGTTCCCGTGGGAGGCGATCGCCGCGACTTCGGATCGGCAAGTGGTCATGCAGCGCGTCCTCGATTGGTTCGCGCCGCAGTGCGGTACGCTCCGCGGCGATATGACCGGCAATTCGGCCCGCGACGGCGGCGACATCCGTGGATTCACGAACTGCCTCCTGGGCAACGACGCCTTTGCCCCCGGCTGCAGCTGCGCCGACATGGACAACAGCGGCAACCTCAGTTCGAACGACTCGACGATGTTTGTTGATTGCCTGGTCACCGGCACTTGCCCTTAGGCATGGGGAACTGATTCGTTGCAGGAAAACGGCGTAATTCGTGCGGAGCCGCGTCGTTTTTCAGGCGCCACCGATTGCGGAAACGATCTCCAACATCGCTTGAGCCATCGGGCGGCCGGGGGGATGTCCGAAATGCTTGGAGAAGAGCCGGCAATCGAGGCTTACGTCTACCGGCCGCATCTCAGGCGTTTGCAGGTCGCGTTGGCGGATGGCGACGATGTTGTCCTCGTTAAGGCCAAAGGCACGGGCCATCAGGCGACCCATCTCCAGCCGTGAGAGCCGCTCGGGGCCGGCGATGTGCAGAATTCCGGTTAAACCGGATTTTGCCGCCTCTAAACAGGCCCGGACGGCGTCTTCCAGCCAAAGCGGCGTCCGGTATTCATCCTCGAAGAGCTTCAAGGGCTGACCGGTCCGGAGGGCTTCGAGTTGGCCGCGAAACGTCGTGGGTCGATCGACCGCTGGAAGCCCGTACATAAGGGCAGGCCGGATGACCAGACCATTCCCGACGGTCAAGACCGCCTGCTCGGCCTCCGCCTTGGTCCGGCCGTAAACGGAAAGCGGGGTGGTGGGGTCTGACTCTTGATACGGCGCGGCGGTGCCGTTGAAAACCAGATCGGTCGAAAGGAAAACCAGCCGGGTGTTCAATTCCCCAGATAAACGGGCTAATTCCACCGTTGCCGATACGTTGGTTCGGCCGGCTTTGTCGGGGTCTCGCCATGCCGCGTCGATACTGGTGATCGCCGCGGTGTGGATGATGAACCGAGGCTTGACGGTCCGAACGACGTCCCCAAGGGCCCTCAAGTCGGTTATGTCGATCCTAACCGTTTGGCCGAACGGCGGTTGAGGACCCCTTGTGGATAGGGTCCCAATTACTGCCTCCCCCCTGTGCAAAAGCTCCCGAAACAGGACGCTGCCAAGCTGTCCCCCCGCCCCTGTGATTAGCCAATCGACCGGCATTCGACCCGCTCCGAACTCCTTTTTATCAACTATTCATTGACATTACGATATAATCCAGGTAGCCTATCAGAAGCTTCGGCCGTAGGTCGTCGCTCGATTCGAGTGAAAGGGTGGAACCGTGGTTTCTAGCGGAGTTCCATCGCGTTCGGTCATGCCGCATCATCGATTACCGGCAGTCGCCGGGTCTACCCAAACTGCCTTCACTCTTTTAGAGTTGCTTGTCGTAATGGCGATCATCGCCCTGCTTCTCGGCGTACTCCTGCCTGCGTTAGCGTCGTCGAGGATGGAAGGCACAAAGGTCAAGTGCATCGCCAATCTCCGTTCGCTCGGGCAGGCTCTTGCCTCGTACACGATCGACGACGAGCGAGGGTTCACCACACCGATCCACCCGTTGGCCGAAACAAGATGGTGGTATGACGGCGAATACGAATACGGCGGCAAAACCGGCCTCGGAACCTATGGCCAACCTGCTTACTCCATGCAAAATCGCCCTCTGAATCGATACGTTTTTCGATCGGGCAACAATACCGCGGTGGACTTATTCCAATGCCCAACGGAAGCGGGCGTGCCGCGCGCCCCCTTCAACTTCGATGAGTATTATTTCAACAGTCAAATGGTGGATAAGAAGGCGTATCAGGTGACCGGCACGAGCTATCGGTTGAATAACCACATCGATTTCACGGGTCGGTTTCCGCAGTTTCGCGAACACTTTTACGGTCCCTACATGCGGCCGATCTCACATGTGCCGGATCCGTCGACCACCGTAATCCTCGAAGAGACGGTTGCCGAGGTGGCGAAGTGGAATGACCCAAATTACCAAACGGTGGGTTGGCACAAAAAGCTGAATCGCTTCAACGTCTCTTTTCTAGACGGCCACGCCGCAACTATCCATCTGGCAGGCCAGTCCACTGAATCGAGCGAGTATGGGCCGAGCTATTGGATCCTCCGGGGCGATGGTTGGAGAATGGATTGCTATCCACGGCCCCCGATTTGCGACCGCCCCAAGACTTGCGACGAGGACCGTTAAGTCTGGCAGCCTGCATACGCTCCATCGAAATTCAATAGTTTTTCTCACAACATTTTGCCAATACACAACTTGTGGCGTTATTAAGCCTAGGCTCGTGTTTGGAAATCGCTATGCGCTTGCAGAATCGGTCGTTATACGCTAAAAGGGTGGGTTTAGGTTCGTAACCCCTATGCTCTATCCGCATTTGCGGGACAGGTGATGGCGTCGCACCGGGGGCGTCGCGGAGCGAAAAATAACGACGCCGGATCATTGAACCGAGCATCGAACGGCGGAAATGAAGTTTATCCTGGTGGACCGCATCCTGACGCTGGAGCCCCCGACGCGCATCGTGACGCGGAAGGCCCTGACGCTCGCGGAGGAATACCTCGCGGACCACTTCCCCACGTTTCCCGTGATGCCAGGCGTGCTGATGCTCGAGGCGATGGTCCAGTCGGCCGCCTGGCTGATTCGAGCGACTCAGGACTTTGCTCAGAGCATGGTGGTCCTAGAGGAGGCCAAGAATATCAATTACAAGAGCTTCGTCGCACCGGGCCAGACGCTCGAAGTGACGGTCGAAGCGATTGAAATTGGTGAACGCAAGAGCGAATTCAAAGCCGCCGGGCGCAGCGGTGACGACGAGATGGTAAAGGCCCGTCTGTGGCTGCGGCATTACAACCTGTCGGACGCCCATGCGACGATGTCCGACATCGACGAGAAGTTGATTGAAGGTGCAAAAAGGACGTTTGAGCTCTTGGGCGGTCCGGCGGCGATGAAGCCAGCCCCCGCCCTTGCGCACAACAGTTGAGTAGTCCCCAGGGAGGACGTTGAAGATGGCTATGAATCGAACGGAAGTTTTCAGCAAGGTAAAGGAAGTCTTGGTCGACGCGCTGGGCGTGGACGACGACGAGATCAAGGAAGAGGCCACGTTGACCGGCGATCTCGGCGCCGAGTCCATCGACTTTTTGGACATCGTCTTCCGGCTCGAGAAGACCTTCTCGATCAAGATACCTCGCGGGGAGTTGTTCCCCGACGATATCCTCAACAATCCCGAGTACGTCGAGGGCGGCAAGATGACGGCCAAGGGCCTTTCAACGCTCAAGAGCGCCATGCCCCACGCCGATTTCACCGGATTCGAAAAGGACCCGGACGTTGCCAAGATGCCAAACCTCTTTACCGTGAAAACCATCGTGAACTACGTCACGACGAAGATGGCCTAGTTTATTTGCTTCTTGTATGCGCTGGATTTGGATTGACAAATTCGTGGATTTCCAGTCGCAGGTTCGGGCGACGGCGATCAAGAACGTCAGCCTGGCCGAGGAGCATCTCCACGATCATTTTCCGGCCTACCCCGTCATGCCGGCGAGCCTGATCGTCGAAGGCATGGCCCAAACGGCGGGTATTCTGGTCGGCGAGGCGCGGGGCTTCGCGGAGAAAGTCATTCTCGCGAAAGTGAAGCGAGCCAAGTTCGAACGCGAGGTCCGGCCCGGCGAACAGCTCCGCTACGAAGCGGTCATCGAGCAGGTCTCACCCGAGGCCGCGAGCACGACGGGAAGAGTGTACGCCGATGGACAACTCATGGCCGAAATCGACATCGTTTTCTCGCATATTGACAACAATATGAGCGGTTTGAAATTCCCGGAGGAAAACTTCGTTTTCACGGACGATTTCAAATCGCTGTTAAGAACCTACAATATCTCCTCGCAGAACGCTTAGTCGGTTTTCGCGAGCGGCCACGGACCCCATGCCCAGCACCAAGAAAAATCGAGTCGTCATCACCGGCCTGAGCGTCGTCTCACCGCTCGGCGTGGGAATCGCTGAGACATTCGACGGCTTGGTCGAAAAGCGCAGCGGTATCGAGCGCATTCAAGCGTTCGATCCGAGCCATTTTAGTTCGCAGGTGGCCGGAGAGGTCAAGCAAGGCACCGTCGCCGAGTGCGTACCCAAGAGCTACCGCAAAGCGGCGAAGGTGATGGCTCGGGACATCGAGCTGGCCGTCATCGCCGCCTATCACGCCGTCAAGGACGCGGGCCTCAAGACGAAATGTCTCGTCGATCGCGGCGAAGCCGAAGGCGGCACCAACGTCGATTCCACGCGCTTCGGGGCCAACATCGGCGCGGGCCTGATCTGCGCCGACCTGACGGAACTTGCCGGCGCGTTGGCCACGGCGGCCGAGCGACCCGAAGCACCTCAGGATCGCGGATTCACGCTGAAAAAATGGGGCACCGAGGGGATGAGCAATTTGACGCCCCTTTGGCTGCTGAAGTTTCTACCCAACATGCTGGCCTGTCACGTCACGATCGTCCACGACTGTCAGGCCCCCTCGAACACGATCACCTGCGGAGAGGCCAGCAGCCATCTGGCCATCGGCGAGGCCTTTCGTACGATCGAGCGCGGCGCAGCGGACATCTGCATCTGCGGCGGCGCGGAGAGCAAAGTCAACCCGATGGGGCTGATGCGTCAATCGCTCCTGAACCGGCTCGTGACGGATTGTAATGACCGCCCGATGGCCGCCTGCCGGCCGTTCGACGTCTCCCGAAAGGGAACCGTCATCGGCGAGGGCGGCGGGCTGCTCATCCTTGAAGAGTTGGAACGCGCCAAGAAGCGCGGGGCGAGGATTTATGCCGAACTCGTCGGCTTCGGTGCAGCCGTCAATGCGACGAACTGGCTGGAGCCCCAGGCGGATGGAAGGGCCCTGCACCTGGCCATGACCAAAGCCCTTGCGGACGCCGGATTGACCCCATCGGCGGTCGGGTTGGTTAACGCCGCCGGCGTAGGCACCGTCGTGCATGATGCCTCCGAGGCCGCCGGCATCCGCGCCACCCTGGGCAGCACTGCCGCAACCGTTCCCGTATTGGCGACAAAGGGTTCCCTCGGCAACAGCGGCGCCG
>CAYMXF010000119.1:6853-9412 GCA_964393935.1 uncultured Planctomycetaceae bacterium | reverse complement strand
TGGTGTCCGCCGCGCTTTTGCCGGCCGCGCTGCCGCGCGTGCTCGATCAGGATGCGCCGCATGGCCTCGGCCGCGGCGCGGAAGAATCCCGCCCGGTCGCGGACGTGAAGCGGCGCCGCACCCAGGAGACGCATATACACCTCGTGGACCAGAGCGGTGGCCCCGAGGGTGTGACCGCGACGCTCGCCGTGCATTTGATGGCCGGCAATGGAGCGGAGTTCCTCATAGACGCGGGCAAAGAGGGCGGCTGCGGCTGAGGCATCCCCGTTGCCGGCCGCCTGAAGCATCCGGGTGATGTCGGCGGCCTGCGCCTCGACGGGCGCAGACTGGGGATTGACGGACATGCGGCTCCATCATACCACGGTTCGAGTCCATTACAGGGATCAGAACAAGGCGTTTCAGCAAAACGCGGTCTCATTGGGCCACGGCCGTTGCCTCCGCTTAGGAAAAAAAGAAGCCCGCCGGATTGCTCCAAGCGGGCTTCTCTTAAGTCACGGAGGGGTGAAGACCGGCCGACTAGCGCTTATTCCTCGCTTTTGCTTTTGGCGGTCGTGTTTTCGATCACGCCGCTGTTCTTCTTGACGGCGTAGAACTCCACTCGGCGGTTTTGGAGGCGAGCCTTGTCATTGGAGTTGGCGCTCTTTGGACGGTACTCGCCGCAGTTGGCCTGGATCAAATACTCGTTGGAGATGCCCAGATCGCGCAGCGCCCGGACGACCGAGAGCGAACGATGGGCGCCGAGTTCCCAGTTATCTTTCCACTTGCTCTTCTTGATGGGCTGGTCGTCGGTGTGGCCGAAGACGAAGATGTCGCGGTCGTCAAAGCGCGAGCGGATGTCGGAGGCCAGTTGGGCCAGCTTGGCACGACCGCCGGCCGTCAGTTCGGCCTTGCCGGACTCGAAGAAGACCGAGCCGGGCACCGAGATCATGTCAAAGGTGGGCATCTTTTGCCAGCCGTCGGTCACCTGCTTACTACCATCGGCTCGGAGCTTGGCGAGCTGCTGATTGAGTTCGTCGATCGTGCTCTTGGAATCGTTGTCGCGGACCATGCCATCGTTGATCTTCCGGTCGCGATCTTCGAGGTCCTGCTTGAGGCCGTCGTTCTCGGCGGTCAGCTCGTCGATTTTCTTCTGCTTGGCGTCGGGCCCGCAGCCGGTCAGGGCAAGGGTTAGGGTGAGGCTGGTCAGGCAACTGGCGATGAGGTGTTTGCGTGTCATCCATGTCATGATTTGTTCCTCCAAAATTGAACAACGCAATCTTCAGTTTTTTTGCGCCGCCACGAAGTTTGACGCGGCGCAGGTTTTCAACGCGAAAGCTATACCAGAGCGCGCTGCCGACGTCAACGGTCAAGCGTGGAAATTCGCCGATTTTTCGCACGCGGAAGGTCGAAAACGGGGGCGCGAGGGACCGAAAGCGCTTCGGGACGGATCAAGGCTGTGATTTGTCGGGGTCCAGGGCCTTCTTAATCTTCTCGTCGATACGGCGTTCCTGGTCGTCGAGCTGGCGGCGGCGGTGATCTTCCTGGGCCAGGCGTTGTTTTTCAGCCTGCTCGGCGCGGAGAGCCGCCAACTCCCGCCAAACACGGCGCATTTTTGAAAGCAGCCAGAAGACGGCGATGGAAACGACGCTCGTGGCGAGCATGAGCCAGAGCGTCGGGACCTTAGCCTTATCCGCCCATGGCCAAAACTCGGTCTCGTAGCCACGATTCTTGAACACGATGATCAGGACGCCCAGAAGAACGGCGGTGATGATCGTAACTTTAGTGTAGACCACTATTTGCTTAAGTGAACCAGCCATTTTCAGCCTCCTAATTGCCAGGACGGCCCGCCGGAAATCAGATTCCAAAGCAGCGCCATCGCGTGTCGGAAGAAATCCAGCATAGAGCCTTCCAAGGGTAAAGCGACGAATGAGCCCAACGCCAGCCAGGGGCCGAACGGTATCGCTCGGCTCGACTTGCGAAAAAGCGTCACCGCGACACCGATGAGGGCGAGTAAGGCCGCGAGGAAGAAGCCGAAGACGAGATTGGGGACCCCGGCGGCGGCCCCGATGGCCCCCATGAGGTAGATGTCGCCGGTTCCGAAGGCCTCCTTGCCGAAGGCGAGCGTCCCGAGGATTCGGACGGTCCAACCGAGTGCGGAACCCATCACCATCCCTCCAATGGCTAGAAGAGCCCCGGCGACGAACGTGGCCCACGGCCATGCGCTTACATACATCTGATGGACGTCAAACCATTCGCTTCGGAGACTCAAACCGACTGCGTCGAGCTCACCGCAGGTTCCGTCGCCGCCTCGTAACCAAAGAAACACGCCGAGCCCGACGAGCAACGCGGGTACGAAAGCTGCAAACTCGCGGATGGCGACCGCTCGGGCCGTATGACGCGACTGTTCGATTTCCTCGATGATTTCGGCATCCGCGGGCCGATGGACCCAGGAGGCGAGGATGAGGATGAACATGCAGACGCTCGACGCGATCAGGCAGCGTATTACCCCCGGGGGGATGGGCAGATTCACCGGCGTCGCTGGTGCGAAACGCTGCCAGACCAGGAGCACGACGACGACCA
>CAYMXF010000119.1:0-6753 GCA_964393935.1 uncultured Planctomycetaceae bacterium | reverse complement strand
GGGCTGGAAGTGGACTGGGGGGGTGATTGAACTCGCCGTCTGAGTGTGCTCCGAAGTTGGACCCTCACCCCGCTTCGGGCTTCCTCCTCGGGCGCCCTCAGCTCCCTTGGAGGGAGAGGGGGTGGAGCGCTTTCCGCGACGGAGTGCAGCGGCGATGGCCCAACCGACGAGCCAAGTGACGCCCATGGCGGCTGCGACGAGGCAAAGTCCGGGCGGCAGGAGACCGAGCGGGTGCTCGACAGGGGGCGTCAAGGCGACTTCGGGAATGCCCCGCAGAGCGTGGGCCAAGATGGCGATCACCATCACGACGACGGAAACGCGAATGTCAATGGTGTAGGACTCGACGTCCATGGCGGCGCTGGCCACGAGACCGGCGAAGAGGGCGAGATATGCGATGGCGAGCGGCCAATCGGTGGAAAGGCTGATGACGCTGGGGATCAGCTTTGCGGTGTAGAGCACGTCCCAAACGGTGATGAAAACGAGGGTCGTCAGACATTCGATCACGGGATAGATGATGCCGATGGGCGTGGCGCAGGATCGGCAACGTCCCTTGAGCATCAGCCATCCGAGGATCGGGATGTTGTCGGCCGGCCGGATTCGCTCCCGGCAATTCGGACAGAACGACCATTTCGGCGACAGGATCGAGAGGCCGTGCGGCAGCCGGTAGATCACCACGTTCAGGAAACTGCCGACGATGGCGCCGAGGGCCGCGATGGCGAACAGAAAAAAAGAAGGCGAGGCGAAGGGTGGAGGCAGGGTTGCGAAGAATGATCCTCGGGTAAGTTGGCTGGATTCGAGTTTCATCAACGACTCGCCTCGCCGAGTCGGCCGCCGCGGTGAGCCGATCTCGCCGCGGCGGATCGCCCGAGGCGACCTGGACCGATCGGCCGGTCACATTTCCGATGGCTCGGTGTCATTGGCGCGGAACCAGAGTTCGACGGCTTCGGCAATTTCATCCGGGGAGGCGGATATGGTGTCCACTTGGTGCGCGGCCATTGCCGAGTAGTTCGCCTCGCGCTGTTTGAGGATCGTTTCGACCTCGACCAGGCCGCCGCCGGGGGTGAGGTCGGGTCGATTCTTCGCGCTGCAGGGATCTTTTCTGACGCGCGCCCAAAGGACGGCGGCGGGAGTGCGGAGCCAGATGATTTTCCCGAGTCGCTTGACGACAGCGCGCGTATCCGAGTCCTCGAGTGCGCCTCCGCCCACGGCGATCACGTGGTGCTTGGCCTTTCGGAGCGATTCACAGGTCTCCTTTTCCAATCTGCGAAAACCCGCCTCGCCGTCGGTGGCAAAGATCTCCGCGATGGTCCGGCCGGCCCGCTCGACGATGACCGCATCGAGGTCGAGAAACCGCCAACCCATCCGGCGGGCGAGGATTTCACCGATGGTACTCTTTCCACTGCCGCGATAGCCGACGAGGATGAGGTTCACATTGCTTGTCCGTGCATAACGTTCAGGACCTGCCCCTTGGCGGGGTCGAGTTCGATCAGGACGTGGTTGAGCTTTGAGTGTGTCTGGCCGGGGTTGACGGCGACGGTCCGCCCTAGCTTTTGCATGAACTGTCCCGTGACTTCGTGGGCCTGGTGGATATGGCCGTGCAGCGAGAGCATGGGCTGGTGTTTTTCGATGGCATGGCGGACGGCCCACGAGCCCCAAGCGAGGTTGCCATAGTAACGATCGAGCATCGTCTCGGCGGGCGGCGCGTGGGCGACGAAGACCCAATGGCCGGAGGGCGGTTTAAGGTCGGCCAATTCGGCCGTCATGGTCCGGGTCATGCCGAAGAGCGCCGTGGCGCTCAGCGTCGAGGGGCGGTTGAATCGGGCGTCCCATCGCGCGCCGCCGAGCAGCGGCGGCTTGTCTTTCGGTTGATCCAAGCGCTCGAAGTCCTTTACGAACCAGGGCGTCGGTGGGGTACTGGAATAACCCAGGAACGCTATTCCCTTAAATACGGTCGGTTTGTCCAGCGTCAGTACTTTGAGCAGGCCGTCGGCCTCCAACTCCACCATCGCAGTGACGCTGCTGCCCCAATCGTGGTTGCCAAAGATGGTCATCACGGTCTCGCAGCCGGAGGCGGCTCGGAGGGATTCGATGTATTTGCGAAACAGGCCGCGGACGTAGGCCGGCTGGCCGTGGCCCATTTGATCGGGATTCAGGGCGGAATCGTCAGGGAGCATGTCCCCGCCCAGGATGATGAGCTGGGGCCGTGCGTCCTTAGCGACGTTTAGGAGGCGGACGTAATGAGCCTCGTCGCCATGCAAGTCTGAACTAAAGAGCAATTTCATAGGCGATCGGGTACGAGGACGAAGCCGAACATACCCCTATAGGGGGTCGGCACGATTCGGCGGACATCTTCGCTTGAACCGCCCCAAGGGTCAAATGGCGGGTTTCACGGCTGGGGGCCCTGAGCCATTAACGCCGCCACGGCTTTGCGGAAGGCGTCCTTGAGCACGGGGCGACCCGTCCAGAGTTTGAACTGAGCCTGGGCCTGATGGAGGAACATCGACAGGCCGTCCATGGTCAGGCAACCGCGCTGCCGGGCGTCCTGAAGGAGCCGGGTTTGCACCGGGCGGTAGACCGTCTCGAAGATCGCCATCGGCGGGTTGAGGGCGGTTGCCGGCATAGGTGATTCACCGACGGCGGGCCAAAGCCCGACGCTGGTGCAGTTGACCAGAAGGTCGGCCGCGGCTTTCTCGCGCTCGTCCCAGGGGCGATGGCGGCAACCGAATTCCGCGGCCAGGGCGGCGGCCTTGTCGCCCGTCCGATTGAAAATTGTGACCTCCGCGCCGTGGGCGGCTAGGGCCGCAACGACCGCGCGGGCGACGCCGCCGGCGCCGAGTACGGATGTTCGTAATCCTTTGAGGTCTTTCGCATCGCGACCGAAAACCTTGCAGATACAGTCCAGGGCGGCGGCGTCATCGGTGTTGCGGCCGACGAGACGGCCGTTCGGTTGAATGCAAATGGTGTTGATCGCGCCGATTCGAGAGGACGATTCGTCGATGTCGCCGCCGGACTCGCGGATGAAACGCAGGGCGTTTTCCTTGTGCGGGATGGTGACGGAGAGCCCTCGGAGATCCAGCCAGGGCCGGGCCAGTGCTTCGACCATGAACGCCTTGAAGGGTTCGTACCCCGGCGAGACTTCAAATGGGAGATACACGGCGTTGATTTGGGCGGCATCGAAGCCGGCGTTGTGTACGATGGGGCTGAGCGAGTGCGCGATCGGTTCTCCGATCAGTCCGTAGACGACGGTTTGCGAATCGACGGCGTCCCATCGGTATCGCCGACGCATCTCGGCCAGCGTGAGTTGTCCCACCGCGGTTTCCAGCCCGGCGGCGAGCGCGGAAAACGTGCCGAACGCGCCGAACTTCTTCGCCAGCACGCGCGAGGCGAGGCCGTGGCTACCCATGCAGATGGCGAGGACGGGGCGCGGGCTGTCACGCATCAACTCGAACGCCTCGAAGTTGTCGCGGACCGTCCGTGCCCGCCATGCGAGTTTGGGTACGTCGCAAAGCGGCTCACCGCACATGGCAAGCAGGTCGGCGGAGAGCGTCGCGGGTCTTCCGGCATGATCGTGACGGGAGAGGATGAGTCGGCGAGGCCGCGAGGCGGAGAGGCCCACCACAGCGGATCTTCGGAACGCGGAACGCGGAGGCCGGAACGCGGAACGCGGAACCGAACAGCCGCCCTGTTCCGACTTCCGACTTCCGACTTCCCCATCCCCCCTGCGAAAGAGTGCCAGGCCGATTTTTTGCCGGATGTTCGCGGAGCGCTGCCAGAGGGCAAGTTCGACGTCGATATAATCGGCCAGCGGGCCCAGTTCGATCAGCCGGCTGACGCGGTCGTCGTCGCCGCCGTCCCACGCGCCGCCCTCGGAGGCCGAGCGGATGGTGAGGATCAGCGGCACTGCGGGGGGCATCGTGTCGCGAAGCGCTCGCAGGTCATCGGCGGTGAACGGTCCGGCCAGATCGAGGCGCAGTTCGATCGCATCCGCGCCGGCGTCGAGGGCCGCATGCGCTTGCGTTCGCACCTCGTCGGGGTCGCTGCCGGAGATGGGGGCGATGAGGTAAGTCATGGAGAAGTGGCCAGTGGTTAGTGGCTAGTGGTCAGTGACGGCTCTCGAAGGATTCCTTCTTTTTCGAGAATGCGAAGCATCCCATTGGCGGCGACGGCGTGGCCTTCCTTTGTCCAGTGGGGGTCGTCGTCGAAGCAGGTTGGGAAGACGCCGCAGTTCTTGAAATCATTCAGGAGAGAGTAGCACGGAAACGCTGCGCGAGCCTGAAGGGCCTCCATCCATTTGAACGGCTCCAGGACATACGGCCCGAGCGGCGTGTAGGCGTATCGCTCCCAGTTGCGCGGGCATTCCTTGTCGCTGTATTGGAAGCTCCGCGGGAGCATGACCAGCAGAAACTTGGCTTTGAGTACGTCGCGGCAGTCGGCGTTGATCTCTCGCAGATTGTTCTCGGTGGCCTGCATGTACTCGACACTCTCGCCCAGACGCTGATTCACCTCGAAAAATCGGTCGCTCGGCACGACGAGCTTGCGACCCAGGAGCCGCGCCCAGAGTTCGGGAAAGTTCCATCGTTTCTTGAGTTCCGACAACTCCTCCGCGAAGCCGGCCTTGGTGAGGAGAAACGACGTCGGTGAGACGCCGATGTATTGCGCCCCGACGAGATAGCGCAGGTCGTCGTGGAAGTCGGTCATGTCGAGGCAGAGCACGACGAGGCGCGGCTTGTATTTTGCCCCGATGTCCGTGAGGAGGCGGCCGGAGAGCAGCGGCGACGAAGAGACCCATGCGAAGTTGACGGTGCGGACCCTTGCGGCGGGGTCTTTGGCATGGATGAGGGCTTCGAGCTGCGCGGGGAAGGCGTCGCGGCCGTCTTTGAGACGCTCGCCGTAGGTGAAGGAATCGCCGAGGAAGATGATGTTGTAGGTATCGGCGGTAAAATCGGTCGCCTCAACTGGGCAGCGGATGCCGTCGCCGTTGATCCCGGCGGCGGGGTTCGCCTTCATGCGATGATCGATATCGACGTTGTGCGTTCGTGCGATGCGGCTGCGGATGACCATCCCGCCGAAGTATTCGAGCAGGACATAGGAGAAAAGCAGGCTGGCCAAAAGGGCGATGACCTTGCGATTGCGGCGATAGACGGCATGGTAGATCGCCGCGGCGAGCAGGCCGATGACCAGGCTCGTGAGAATATGCGTGAACAGCACGGCCGCCAAAAGGAAGCAGACGGCGACGGCGATGGGGTCCGATTTTTTCAAATGAATCGCACTTCCTTCGAGATTCGATAGGGGTGATTATAATCCCGCGCCGGGCGAATCGAGACAGATGACTTACTACCCGCAGAACGACTTCGGGCCGCTGATCAAGGGGATGGTCATCGGCGGGCTGGGGATATTCCACGTTTTTCTCGCTCAATTCGCCATCGGCGGCGGTCTGATGATGTGCTTCTTCGAGTGGCGCAGCCAGCGACACGGCGATAGCGCTGCGAGGCGATTCCTCGACGGCTACTTCAAGGCCCTCGTTCTCATCAGCTTTGTCCTCGGGGCGCTGACCGGGGTGGCCATGTGGTTCACGACCATTCAAATCAGCCCGCGGACGATCGGAACGATGGTGGATGAGTTCCACTGGATTTGGGCGACGGAATGGACCTTCTTCTGCCTAGAAATCGTCTCAGGGTATGTGTTTTATCGATATGCCCGCGAGTTGGGCGATCGCGCGCGGATGACGCTGCTGGTGCTCTACTCGATCGCGGCGTGGTTCAGCCTTTTCTGGATCAACGGCATTCTTTCGTGGCAGTTGACGCCGGGGCAGTGGACGCAAACGCACGACGTCTGGTCGGGTTTTTTCAACCCCAGCTTTTGGCCGTCGCTGGCTTACCGGACGATCAGTTCGCTGACTATCGCGTCCTTGGCCGCGTGCGTGGTGATCAACACCATGACGGACCAGGCGACGGAGTCGCGGCGTAAGCTCATCCATCAGGCCGCGCTGGGGCTCGTCCCGATGGTGCTGATGCCGGCACTTGGGGTTTGGTATCTCGCAGTGATCCCGCCGGACAGTCGGTCATGGGTCTTCGGCGGCAGCGCGGCGATGACGATGTTCATGGGGATCGCCGTCGCCGCGTCGCTGCTGATCGGGGCCTACGCGATCGTCGGGCTCGTCGGACAACGGCTCTACATCAATGGCGCGACGGCGACGCTGCTGTGCGCGTTGGCCCTCGGTGCGACGGCGGGCGGGGAGTTCGTCCGCGAAGGCGTTCGCAAGCCCTTCACCATCCGCGAGTATCTTTATTCCAACTCGATCAAGCCGGAGGAAGTGGCGGCGCTGCGGAAAATCGGCTGCGCGACGAACGATCCCTATCCGCTGCGCGATGTGGCGACCTATCCGAATGATCAAGTGCGCCTGGGGGCGAAGGTTTTCCGCGTTCAATGCAGCGTGTGCCATACGCTCGAAGGCGTGAACGGCCTGACGCACCTCGCCGGGTCGTGGTCGTTGCAGCAGAAGCGCACGAATATCGCCCAATTACAGCGGACCAAGCCCTTCATGCCGCCCTTCGCGGGCAGCGCGCCGGAAGTCGAGGCCGTGGTGCAGATGATCGGTTGGATCTCGGCGGGCCGTCCGCGCGACTGGCCCGAATCCAGCGATTTGGCCACGATTAAGCGGATTCAGGAATGGTTGGATGAGGTGGGGACGGCGCCGGGCATCCGCGTCATGGCGGAGCATCGCGCGGAAGCGCGGATCGAACGTCAAAAGAA
>CAYMXF010000118.1:0-9452 GCA_964393935.1 uncultured Planctomycetaceae bacterium | reverse complement strand
ATTGCAAGATTTGCTTGCAATATCCGATCTAACCAGTAATACTTGTGTGTAGAAGGGCTCCTTCAAGAGGCCCTCATCATCGCAAACGTAATTGGGGCTCGGCTACACATTTTTCGCAGCTCTAGCGCAGACTGACGACGGAGCGTGAGGAACAGTCTGACCGGGATGGTCGAATACGGATCATGGCCGCGCGATAAGCGCGTCGTCAATTCCTCGTACTCTCCGAACGAGCCCAGGAGGTTTCCCAAGGATGAACGTTATGGAAGAAAAGTCCAGGCATGAAATTATCACCCGGGCGAAGGTCAGCTACTCCGAGCAGAAGACCAACGTGTCCATGCGGGCGTGGATCGATCGCGAGTTGAACGAGCTGGGCCTGCCGGCGATGAGCGACGATGAATGTCGCAACTACGCCCTGTCGAACGGGCCTCGGATCTTTTAGAAATCCGCCAAACGGCAAGCCAGTTCGTACGCCTTCTCACGATGGCGTGTCTCTGGCATCCAATTGAAACACGTTAGATACGCACGTAAGCGATGCGCGTCGTGCATTACCACCGCTCGGTGACGCTCTTGCCCTGTATGAAGTGCAGCAGATAGTCCCGGCCGCCGGCCTTGCTGTCGGTGCCGGATAGGTTGAAGCCGCCGAAGGGTTGCACGTCCACCAACGCACCGGTGCATTTGCGGTTCAGATAGAGATTGCCGGCGTGGAACTCGTGGCGGGCCCGCTCCAGTTCCATGCGGTCGTTGCTATAGAATCCGCCGGTGAGGCCGTATTCGGTGCCGTTGGCGATGGCTAGCAGGTCATCCATTCCGCGACCTTTTATGACTGTGAGGACGGGTCCGAAGATTTCCTCCTGTGCGACGCGAGCATCTCGCTTGATCCCGGTGAAGATCGTCGGGGCGATGAAATGGCCGCCGCTCGGCACCTTGGTGTCGTCGCCGAGGACCATCTGGCCTTCTTTTTTCCCGATCTCGATGTAACCGGTGATCTTCTCGAACGCGGGCTTGTCGATGACCGCGCCCATGAAGCAATTCTCCGGGCCGGTCGGGTTGCCGATCGTCAGCTTTTGCGTTCGTTCGATGATCTTCTCGACCAGTGCGTCATGCACCTTTTCGTCCACGACGAGCCGGCTGCACGCGGAGCACTTCTGCCCCTGAAAGCCGAAAGCGGAGGCGACCACACCTTCCGCCGCCGCTTCGACATCCGCCGACTCGGTGACGACGATGCAGTCCTTGCCGCCCATCTCCAGCGTCGTGCGTTTCAGCCAAATCTGGCCCGGTTGGACCTTGGCGGCGCGCTCAAAGATGCGCAGCCCGACGTCACGCGAGCCGGTGAAGGCGATGAAGCGCGTCCGCGGATGATCGACCAGCGCATCGCCCACCTGCCCGCCGGGGCCGGGACAAAAATTCAGCACGCCGGGCGGCAGCATGACCTCTTCCATGACTTCGACGAACTTCGCGGCGATGATCGGCGACGCACTCGACGGTTTAAGCACGACGGTATTGCCGGCGACGATCGCGGCGGTGGTCATGCCGGACATGATCGCCAGCGGGAAATTCCACGGTGGGATGACCACGCCGACGCCGAGCGGCATGTAGCGGACCTCGTTTTCCTCGCCGCGCTGCGGCGTGACCGGCTGCGCGCCGCCCAGCCGCATCATCTCGCGGGCGTAGAATTCCAGGAAATCGATGCACTCGGCGGTATCCGCGTAGGCTTCCAGCCACGATTTCGAGACTTCATAAACCATCCATGCGGAGAATTCGTAATACCGGCGGCGGATGATCGCGGCGGCCTTGAGCAGATAGCGGGCCCGGATGTCCGGCGGGACGCGCGACCACGTCTTGAACGCCTCATCGGCCGCGGCGATCGCCGCCTGTGCATGTTCAAGACCCGCCTTCGCGGTAGAGCCCACGACTTGGTCCAACTTCGCCGGGTTGACCGACTCGATCTTGCCCGGCGTCTCGACTTTGTGGCCGCCGATGCGGAGCGGATAGGTCCGTCCAAGTTGCGACTCGACCCGCTTGAGCGCGTCGAGCATCTTCCGCCGCGGGCCCGGCTCGTTGAAATCGACGTAGGATTCAGGTTGGTAGGGGATCAGCATGTCGGTTGTACCTGGGCGAGGCCGCCGGTCATGGGTCTTTTCTCGGCAAGTTATAGCACGGATTCGCACAGGATTCGACCGCGCGATGCCCACGGCGTTACGTCCGGAAACTCGGCAAGTTGCAATTGGTCATGGCACGGCGGTCGGCTAAGATGCTGACCGGGGGCCATTCTTCAAGGGTGCCGGGATGCCGAGAAAAGGCGAGTTGTTGATCTTCGCCGGTTCGGCGAGCAGGAATTTCACCGCCGCCGTTTGCAAACAACTCGGCGTGAAGCCTGGGATGTGTTCGACGCGGCAATTTTCCGAGGGCAACACCTTCGTCCGCGTCGGGGACAACGTACGCGGCAAGGACGTCTTTTTCGTCCAATCCATCAGCTATCCGGTCAACGACCACTTCATGGAGCTGCTCTTTTTCATCGACGCCTTCAAGCGGGCGTCGGCGCGGAGCGTCACGGCGGTCATCCCGTTCTTCGGCTACGGCAAGGGCGACAAGAAGGACGAGCCGCGCGTCTCGATCCGCGCGCGGGTCTGCGCGGATTGTCTGGAGGCGGCCGGCGTCGATCGCATCGTCACGATGGACCTGCACGCGCCGCAGATTCAGGGGTTCTTCCGCGTCCCGGTGGATCACCTGTACGCGCTACCGGTCATCCAGAAATATTTCCGCAACAAGGTCAAAAGCGATTGGGTGGTCGTCGCGCCGGACGTCGGCGCGGCGGGGATGGCCAACGCCTACGCCGCGGCGATGGGGGCCAAGACGGTCATCGCTGAGAAGAGCCGCGTGGACCACAAGGAGCGGGCGATAGTCAATCGCATCATCGGCCACGTCGCGGGCAAGAATGCGCTGATCGTCGATGACTTCACCATCACCGGCGGGACGCTGATCGCCACGGCCCAGCGGCTCAAACAGGAAAAGGCCAAGGAGATTTACGCGGCCGTCGCCCACGGCGTCCTGAGCAAAGGCACCGCGGCCAAGCTCGCCGCCAGCCCGATCAAGGAACTCGTCATTACGGACAGCCTGGAGTACCGCTTCGAGCCGCTGCCCGCGAAGGTCAAGATCGTCACCGCCGCGCCGCTCTTCGCCAAGGCGATTCGGAATATTCACAACCAGACGAGTGTATCGGAGTTGTTTAAGTTGTAGGTCGGGTCATCGACCTGACATCTCACCCACCCGCGACAAGTCGGCAAAGCTGCACGCACAGATACCCTCCAACGGTTCCCAATGCATACCCGGCGATCGCCAACAGCACGCCGACGGGGGCGAGGGTGGGGCTGAAGGCGGCGGCGACGACGGGGGCGGAGGCTGCGCCGCCGATGTTGGCTTGCGATGCGACGGCGAAATAGAAGAACGGGGCGCGGATCAGGCGGCCGACGATGATGAGCACGATCGCGTGGATGGCCATCCACGTCACGCCGAGGGCGAGATACCAGCCGGCCTCGCGCAGGTGGGCGAAGTCCGCCCCAGCGCCGATGCACGAGATGAGCAGATAGAGCATAAGATTGCCCATCTGCGATGCGCCGACGCCTTCCAGCTCCCGTGCCCGCGTGAAGGACAGGGCCATGCCCGCCGCCGTCACCAGGAGAATCTTCCAGACGAACGCATTCAGGTAGTCGCGAAGCGCGGCCATCGGGCCGTCCGCCAGCCATTGCCCGGCGACGTGCCCGATCCACGTTGTCCCAAACGCGAGAGCAAGAATGACTAGCCAATCACGCAACGTTGCGTTGCGAGCGACGCGTGCATGGAACGCTTCCATCTTCTGCTGCAAGGCAGCGATGCCGGAACTGTCCGCGCGAAACCACGCATCGACGCGTTCGTGCCGCCCCGCGAAATAGAGCAATAGCCCCATCCAGGTATAGGCGACAGCAATGTCCACGATGATGACCGGGCCGATCGCCGCGTCGCTCGCATGGACGGCCTTTTGTACGGCGATGCCGTTGGCCGCGCCGCCGATCCACGCGCCCGCGATATAGGACATCGCCCGCCACGCGTCGGGCGGGAGTTTGCTTTGCCAAAGGGCCAGCGCGATCGGCCCGCCGATGATCACGCCGCCGGATGCCGCGAGGAACATGATGAGGGCCTTGGGGCCGAGGCGGAAGATCGCAGGCACGTCGAGCGAGAGCGTGATGAGCAGGAGGCTCGCCGGAAGGATGAACTCCTTGACCCAACCGTAGAGCGTCGAGTGATTGGGAATAATGCGTAGCGTCGAGAAAATCGTGGGCACGAAATAGCAAAAGGCGATGGCCGGGACGACGTTGAAGAAGCGGCGCGTGCCCGGCTGGTCTTTTGCCCAGAAGATCGCCGCGAGGACGCCGAGGAGTATGGCGAGTACGCCGATGGGTTCGGAGACGAGCGGCGGCCCAAGCGCTGCGAGAGGCCCCCATTCGCTCGGCGTTGGCGCGATCGGCATGGAGGCGATAGTAGCTCGACGCGGTTGATGCGCCTATGAGTCGCTATCAATCCATCGGCGGGTGCGATTGCGATTCGTCGCTGCCCGGCGGATCGACGGCGTCAAAGTCCGGCAGGGGTGCGGGCGCATCCGGCGCGGACGGAGGCGCGTCCGACCCCGACGCA
This sequence comes from uncultured Planctomycetaceae bacterium, assembly GCA_964393935.1. Taxonomy (GTDB): domain Bacteria; phylum Planctomycetota; class Phycisphaerae; order UBA1845; family UTPLA1; genus DATEMU01. The sequence continues at coordinate 4,784 of CAYMXF010000118.1, read as the reverse complement.
ACGCTCGGCGCACGCTTGCCTCTTCGCGGCGGTCGCTTGCCGGCCTTGATGTCCTCGTCGAACTGGCGCTTGCTCCGCAGGATGTGGTGGTAGTGCTGCGCGAAGCGGTGGGCCTCGTCGCGGACCTGCTGGAGCAAGCGCAGCGCCGCGTCATTGCGCGGCAGCTTGATCGCCCGCTGTCGCGCCTGCGTATAAATCTCCTCCTCGCGCTTGGCGAGCGAGATTACCATCGGCGGCTTGACGAACATCTCGCCGCACGCCTCCAGCGCGGCGTGGAGTTGGCCGAGCCCGCCGTCGATCAGGATGACGTCGGGGTAGAGTTCCTCGCCCTCGGCGGCGTGGCGGTAACGCCGCTGCACGACCTCGCGGATCATCGCGTAGTCATCCTGTCCCTCGACGGTTTTAATGCGAAACCGCTTGTAGCTGTTCTTGAAGGCCACGCCGTCGATGAAGCAGACCAGCGCCCCGACGGACTCGTCGCCCTGGAGATTGGCGATGTCGATGCCTTCGATGATCCGCGGGACGTTGTCCATCTCCAAAACCTTCGCCAGCCGCTCCAGCCCCTTTCGCGGATCGACGTAGAACGACTCCGGTTGGATGTCCCCGTCCACGTCGCCGCTGAGCTTGAGGTGCTGGATCGACTTGATGCGGTCACGAATCTTCACCGCTTCCTCGAAGTTCAGTGCATCGGCGGCGGCCTTCATCTCCGCCTCCATCTCCTTGAGCACGACGCTGTGTTTGGACGCCATGAATCGTTTGAGCCGCTCGATGTCCTTGCGATACTCCTCCCGGCTGATCCGGTCGGCGCACGGGGCCGTACACTGATGGATCGCGTGCAGCAGGCACGGCCGGAAGAACCGCCGGTTCTCGTCGTCCTCGCGGATGTCCAATTCGCACGTGCGGAACTTGAAGACCTTTTGCAGCGCGTTGACCGCGTCGCGCAGCGCCCCGGCCGACGTGAAGGGGCCGTAGAGCTTGCTGCCCTTGGGGCGCGGCGTCCGCGTGACGAAGACGCCGGGGAAGTCGTCGCCGGTCGTGATCTCCAGGTAGGGGAACGTCTTGCCGTCCTTCTGCATCGCGTTGTGCGGCGGCTGGATGTCCTTGATGAGCCGGGCTTCCTGAAGCAGGGCGTCCACCTCCGTGTCGCATTCGAGAAAGTCGATATCGACGACCTTGACGATCATCCGGGCGATGTCCGGCCCGCGGGTGTTGAGCAGGTCGGCGGAGTTCTGAAAGTACGACGCAACGCGCGAGCGGAGGTCCTTGGCCTTGCCGATGTAAAGGACCCGGCCCTTGGAGTCCTTCATGAGATAGACCCCGGGCGTCTTGGGGAATCGCGATATTTTTTCGCGGAGTTGTTCGAGGGTCGCGTCGCTGTCCGGCGGAGTCATATCGGTATTTTATCGTGGCACGATATGAACGGCTTACCAATGGGATGCGTCATGCGTTACGGAGCAATGCACGAAAGCCCATTTGCTCGAAGTGGCGGTCGTGCGTGAGGGCGTCGCGGATTCCCTGCTCTTGCATCACCAGGAACGAGGCGCAGTCGGTGAGGCTCCATGCTTTGTCGGAGCGGTCGCGGTAAACGGAGAAAGCCGCCTCGAATTGGAGCGGCGTCTGTGGCACAATGCTCGCCATGGGTTGCTTGGTCGTCGTCGCCCTATGAAGCTGTTCGACGAAAGTCGTCGCTGACCGGCGAAAGAGGTCGCCACGGGCGCTGTAATCGTTCAGAAACTCAATTAGCACCATTTGAGTTGTGATTAAATGGAACGGGTGAAGCTCGCGGCGAAGACGCACGGCGAGTTCGTGAAGTACGTCCTTGGGGTTGAGCAAGGCGACAAAAAAACTGGTGTCGCCGAAGACGGTGCGCACTCAATCCTCGCGAGGATGGCCGTAATGGTAGTGGTCGAAATTCTTGGAAAGGTCGCGGGGAATCTTATCCCATTCTTCGTCGGGCACACTTGCGCTGATACGCCGGGCGATTTCCCAAATGCCGTCAGAATCACTGACGGACTTGCCGTTCTTTCGCCGCGCGGCAAACTCCTCAACGGCCTCGCGGACGATCTCCGTGGGCGATGCGCCGCTGGTTTTGGCGAGTTCGTCGATTCGGCGCTTGAGGGCGTCGTCCAGTTGGATGGTGTTCTCGGCAGGCATGCGCGCGCTCCTATCCCGAGTATATGGCAGTTCTTTGGGGAAATCCATTCTGAAATTTCTTAGGCTCCGGCCGCAACCGGTTGCAACATGATCGGATCGGGAATCGCCGCGTCGAGGAAGCCGCGGTTGCGGGTCGCGCAACCGAGGCAGCCGCCGCAGGGGGTGGCACCCGATGAAAGGCACGACCAGGTCAGCTCAAACGGCGTTTGCAACCGATGGCCCAGGCGGATGATGTCCGTGCGGTTCATGTCGATCAGCGGCGTCTCGATCGTGATACTTCGGTTCGGCGCGGCGACCGCGTATTGATGCTGGCAAAGCAGCGCGAAATCCCGCGAATAATCAGGAAAGATCGTGCTGGTTCGCGGGCCCGGCGAGCCCAGGTTCTCACAGACGCCGAGGAAGACCTTGGTCGCGCCATTGCTGCACGCCCAGGTGAAGGCGACCTGCACCAGCGCGCCGATCAAACCGGGCACGAGGCAATTCGACTCACCCTCGCCCAGTGCCATCGCGTCTTCGATGTGCCGTTTTCGGCAGACGCGGGCGTTGCCGCCGATCTGCTCGAAGTGGGGTAGCTCGACGACGAGCCGCTCCTTGGCCTCGAAGTGGTCGGCCTGCTTCTCGAACAACTCCGCCTCGCGATGTTCGGCGCGGTGGCCGAAGCGCACGTGCAGCATCGCCAAGTTGTATTCCTCGACGGTGATGGAGGTCATGACGGCGCTATTGAGTCCGCCGGACGAGAGAACGATCGCTTTTCCTTTGGTCATGTCGATGCTCCGGTACTGTTATCGGCGCAAGAAGGGAGAGGGTTTGGTAATCGTCGTGTGACACGAAAGCGTCCGAATAAAGAGGCGAATGGGTCAGAGCCGCGACCGTAAGGGAGCGCTGAAGGATGCCGCGTTGACCATCCCTTTTACGAACCTCGCGTCACATGCTTGTTTCAAGGATCGCAATTCCTCTTGACTCCAATGCACCTCGGCGCTCCCTTACGGTCGCGGCTCTGATCGGCTCGCCTTGTCAGGATCGTTTGAACCCCGCGATGAGGGCGAATCGGCCGGTCTCCGCGCCGTCGCGGCGATGGGAGAAGAATCGTGGATCGGCGATCGTCGAGGCCGAGGCGATGACGATGTTCTCAAGACGGATGCCGGCGTCGATGAGCTGCGCGACGTTGGCGGCGCGGAGGCTGAAGCACCACTTGTCGCCCTTGGCAGGGAAGAACCGGGAAGCGCCGGGGAGACGTCCCATCGCAATCCGGCGTACGTCGTCGCCGACTTCGTATTCGTCCGGTCCGGCGCACGGGCCGATGCCGACGAGCAGGTCGTTCGGCCGGACCTTGAAATTCGCGGTAAGCTGCTCGACGAGTTCCATCGCGATGTGAGCGACGGTGCCTCGCCAACTGGCGTGGGCCATGCCAAAGACGCGGCGGCGAGGATCGACCGCGAGAATCAGCGGGCAATCCGCCGAAAACTGCATGACCGGCACGTCGGGCAGGTCGCAGACGAGGCCGTCGACGAACTGGATCGCCGTGTCGCGGCCCTCTTTTCCAGCGCCGACGTCGGAAGGCAGAACGCGCAGCACGTGCGGGCTATGAATCTGGTCCGGGGCGGTGAGGTTTTCAAAAGGCAGCCCGAGATGGTCGCACAAACGGCGGCGACGTTGGACGGCCAGATTCGCGTCGGGCCCGCGGTGCGGCGACATGTTCCACGGTCGCGTCGTGAAAGCGTGAACGAAACGGTCAACTTGACCGAGGTGGGGGAATGTGAGCAAGGCGGTGTCGTCAAGCGGATGACTTGACAGCTCGATCGTACGAGGCTCGTTCATGCCCCGACCTTCAGGATGACCTTGATTTGACCGGGATCGGCGGCGAGCGACAAGGCCGACGGTCCTTCGGCCAGCGGCAACTGCCGCGTGATTAGGCTCGCGACGTCGACTTCCTTGCGAGCGAGCATACTAAGGGCGTCGCGCATCGGCCCGCACCGGCTGCCGATCAGCGAGACCTCATTCACAACAAGCGGCGTCAAGTCCGTTGTGGCACCGGCTTCCAGCCGGTGAGGAGCGCATGTCGTCTTCATCACGATCGTCCCACGCGGGCGGACGAGCTTGAGGGCCAGCGGCAAACCCTCCGGCGAGCCGGTGCATTCAACGACGACGTCGAAGTCATTCCACTGATTGAGATCGGCGACCGTCGAGTTGCGAATTCGCTTCTTGTCCATCATTGTCAGCGTGGCGGGGTTGCGGCCGATGGCGGTCAGTTTGCAGCCGGTCCGCGCGAGGACTTGTGCGACGAGCAATCCGAGCCTCCCCGTGCCGAGGACGGCGATGTTCATTCGCGGTTCGATCTTGACCTGCCGCGTGATCTGAATCGCCGCGGCCAAAGGCTCGGTGAAGACGGCCTGCTCGTCGGCAACCGATTCAGGCACTTCGATGCAGTTTCGCTCGGGCAGTGTGACAAACTCGGCGAAACAGCCGGGCCGGCCCTGAATGCCCATCACCGTGCGCCGCCGGCAGTGATTGGACAGGCCGCTCAAGCACAGGTCGCACTTGCCGCAGACGCAATTGATTTCACCGACGACGCGCTTATTCGCCAGGACGGTCGAGCCGGACACGACGGCGCCGACGAACTCGTGGCCGAG